>DATFES010000514.1:0-9812 GCA_035250945.1 Alphaproteobacteria bacterium
AGGGCGAAAACGACGTGCCGGTCGCGTGCTCGTAGACGACATTGACAAGGCCGCTCCAGACCGTGCTGTCGCCGCCCGCAGGCAGGCCGCCGAACGTATCGGTCTCGTTGGCGCGATAGGCGAGCTCGAATTCGACACGGAATCCGCCGGGTAGGGCGTAGCCGATTGCTCCCGCCGCGCCCCAGCCGTTGTCATAACTGAGCTCGGCGTTGAGCCCGCCGCCATTGAGGTCGGAGTTGTTTGGATGGTTGAAGCCGCCGCCGAGCGCCAGATAGAACCCTGTCGGCGCGCTTTGCGCCGACCCGATCGACGGCAATAAGACCGTTGCGGCCAGGCCAAGGTGTAGTGCCGAGAACCACGTTCGCAAGGTGTTCATTTCGCGACGCGCCGAGGTTGATTTTGGCGCCCGCAGACTAGCAAATCAGTCAGCCGTTATTAAGGGAAAATATTTTATTATCAAATCGTTGATTGTCTATTCTAATGTAATTTTGTAGCAAGGTTCTCTGGTCGCTTTTGTAATTAGTCCGTCCATTTTTTGGTTTAATGAAAATCGCGGCTGGGATAGTCGGATAAACGAGGATCGTGGCCGGGGCGTTTCACTTCGTCGGCGCGCGCCAGCGGCGGCTCCAGATCGGCCGCTTGGCGGCCCAGCCGAAGCAGCAGGTCGGAGCGGTCGTGCAGGCGATCGACGACGAGATGGACGACGATCCCTTCGCGCTGCAGGCGACCGCGCGCCGCCATCAGCCGCGCGCCGAGAACCGCGCGGCGATGACGCTCGAAGACCTGCGGCCAGACGATCAGATTGGCGATGCCGGTTTCGTCTTCGAGGGTGACGAAGACCACGCCGCTCGCCGTGCCCGGCCGCTGACGGACGAGCACGAGCCCGGCGACGGTCAGCCGCGCGCCGTCGCGCTGCTCGATGAGGCGGCTCGCCGCGACGATGCGTTCGCTGTCGAGCGTCGCGCGGAGAAGGGCAAGCGGATGCGCCCTGAGCGACAGGCGCAGGCTCGCGTAATCGTCGCGCACCGCCTCGCCCAGCGACATCGCCGGCAATGCGACAGGCGCGGGCGTTGGCGGCGGGAGCGCGGCGAAAAGCGGCGATCCGGAAGCCGTAGCGACGCGATCGAGGCCCTGCCATAGCGCCGCCCGTCGGTCGAGCGCCAGCGATCCGAAGGCGTCGGCGCGCGCCAGACGATCGAGCGTAGAACTGGAGAGCCCGGCGCGCCGACGCAGCGCTTGCACGTCGCCGAAGGGCCCGCCCAGCATGCGCGCTACGACCAGCTTGGTGATGTCCTCCTCGGCAAGTCCCTTGGCCTGCCGGAAACCGAGACGAAGCGCCACGGCGTCGCCGTCGTACGGCTCCAACGTGCAGTCCCAGTCGCTGAAGTTGACGTCGACCGGCCGCGTCTCGACGCCGTGATCGCGCGCGTCGCGCACGATCTGCGCCGGGGCATAGAAACCCATCGGCTGGCTGTTGAGCAGCGCCGCAGCGAAGGCTGCGGGATAATGGCATTTGAGCCACGCCGAAACGTAGACAAGGAGCGCGAAACTGGCGGCGTGGGATTCCGGAAAGCCATAGGTTCCGAAGCCCTCGATCTGCGAGAAGCAGCGCTCGGCGAAATCGCGCGTGTAGCTTCTGGAGACCATTCCCTCGATCAGCTTGTCGCGGAATTCGTGGATGACGCCGACGCGCCGGAACGTCGCCATGGCGCGGCGCAAGCGGTCGGCCTCCGAAGGCGTGAAACCGGCGGCGACAATGGCGATTTTCATCGCCTGCTCCTGGAACAGCGGCACGCCGAGCGTCTTGCCCAACACCTCGCGCAACTCCTCGGAAGGGAAAGACACCGCCTCCTCGCCGCGGCGCCGGCGCAAATAGGGGTGGACCATGTCGCCTTGGATCGGGCCCGGGCGCACGATCGCCACCTCGATGACCAGATCGTAAAAGTTTTGCGGGCGGAGCCGCGGCAGCATGCTCATCTGGGCTCGGCTTTCGACCTGGAAAACGCCGATCGAATCGGCGCGGCCGAGCATTTCGTAAACCGCCGGATCCTCCGCCGGCGCCGTGGCGAGATCGAGGTCGCGGCGGTGATGTTTGCGAAGCAGATCGAAGCATTTACGGATGCAGGTCAGCATGCCGAGCGCCAAGACATCGATCTTGAGGATGCCCAGCGCATCGAGGTCGTCCTTGTCCCACTCGATAAAGGTGCGATCTTCCATCGCCGCGTTGGCGATCGGCACGACCTCGTCGAGGCGGCTCTTGGTGATGACGAAGCCGCCGACATGTTGGGAGAGGTGGCGCGGGAAGCCGATCAATTCGCGCGCCAGCTTGATCGCCAGCGCCACGCGGGGAGAGGTTGGATCGAGGCCTGTCTCGCGGATGTGGCGCGGCTCGATCCCTTCGGCGCCCCATCCCCAGATCGTCTCAGCGAGGGCGCCGACGGCGTCTTGCGACAGGCCCAGCGCCTTGCCGACGTCGCGAAGCGCGCTGCGCGGGCGGTAACAGATGACGGTCGCCGCGATGCCGGCGCGCTCGCGGCCATATTTTTCGTAGATGTACTGGATCACTTCCTCGCGCCGCTCGTGCTCGAAATCGACGTCGATATCGGGCGGCTCGTTGCGCTCGGCCGAGACGAAGCGCTCGAAGAGGAGATCCATGCGCGAGGGATCGACCGCCGTAATGCCGATGCAGTAGCACACCGCCGAATTGGCGGCCGAGCCGCGGCCTTGGCAGAGGATGGCGCGCGAGCGCGCGAAGGCGACGATGTCGTGGACGGTGAGAAAATACGGCGCATAGCCGAGCTGCTCGATCAGCGTCAGCTCGTGACGGATCAGCGCCTCGACCTTGGCCGGCACGCCGTCGGGGTAGCGCCGGCGCGCGCCCTCCCAGGCAAGCCGCGCCAACTCCTCCTGCGGCGTCCGGCCGGCGGGCGTCGGATCGACCGGATATTCGTAGCGCAGCTCGTCGAGGCTGAACCGGCAACGCCGGACGATCTCGAGCGTGGCCTCGACCGCCTCGGAATGGCGGCGGAAAAGCCGCGCCATCTCGTCGGGAGCCTTGAGATGGCGCTCGGCGTTGGCGAAAAGACGAAACCCGGCCGCGTCGACGACGCATTTCTCGCGGACGCAGGTCAGCACGTCCTGCAACGGCCGGCGCGAAGCGACATGCGCGTGAACGTCATTGGTGGCGAGGAGACGGGCGCCGGTTTCGCGCGCCAGCGCGGCGAGGCGGGCGAGGCGGCGCGCATCGTCGCCGCGATAGAGATGGTGCGCGGCCACGAAGAGATCTCGTCCGAAGCGCGACTTGAGGGCGCGAAGGCGGGCGGCGAACGCGGCGTCGGGCGTCTCGGGCGGCACCGCCGCGATAACCAGGCCATCGCCGTGCCCGAAGACGTCGGCGAGCGTCAACCGGCATGCGCCTTTTTTAGCTCGCCGCTGCCCCAAGGAAATGAGCCGCGACAGCCGGCCATAGACGGCGCGATCGGTCGAATAGCAGAGCAGGGAAGGCGCATCCTCGAGATCGAGCCGCGCGCCCACGACGAGAGGGAGGCGCGCCGCCTTCGCCGCCGCGTGCGCGCGCACAACGCCGGCGAGCGTGTTGCGATCGGTGATGGCGAGCGCGTCGAGGCCAAGCTCCTTGGCGCGCGCCGCCAACTCCTCCGGGTGCGAGGCGCCGCGTAGGAACGAATAATTGCTCGTCACCTGCAGCTCGGCGTAAGCGACGCTCATGCGAACACGCCGTGTAGAAACCAGCGAGGCGGCGGCGCGTCGTTCCGGAACAGCCCATCGCGATAAACCCAGAAGCGGCGGCCGGCGTTGTCTTCGACGCGATAATAGTCGCGCGGATTCATTCGCCGCGTCCGCGACGCCGCCGGGACGCCGAAAAGCTGCCACCACTCGGGCGACAGACGTTCCGGCCCGTCGGCGCGCAGCACACGATGCACGCAACCGCGCCAACGGAAGAGGATCGGCGGATCGTCCGGCACCGGCGCCGTCGCCTCGATCGGTTCGGGATGCCGGAGCAGCCGGAGAGGACGCCGTGCTTCGCTCCAGCGCGCCGACGCTTCGCCGGCATTGCGCGTCGGATCGGGCGCAGCGTCGGTCGCTCGCACGCGCCGCGTGGCGCGCTCGGGGATGTGGCTTTCGCGGAGCGCCAAGCGAAATACCGCGTCGGGACCCAGCCGATTGGCGAGACGGTCGATCAACGGAGCCAGATCGACGGCGTCGTCGTCCGCGCCCGTCCATGTTGGCCCGAAGCCGAGTTGGGTCGGCGACAAAGGTTCGACCATCATCGCATCGAGCGTCGCCGCTTCGATGCCGAAACCGGGGTCGACGGTTTCAAGATGCGGGGCGAAGAGCCGGGCAAGCGCGCGCGCGTCGCGCGTCGGCCGACTGGCGCCGATCGCCGCTTCGGCGATCTCGCCATCGACGCGATAAAAGGCGAGGGCGAGACGCCGCGCTCCAAGATGGTTCGCCGCCAGCCGGGCGAGCAGATCGGCCAGCAATCGCTCGACGACGCGCGCCAAATCCTCGGCCGTCCCGATCGCCTCGGCGAAGGCCAGCCGCGCGCGCCACGGCGCGACCGGCCGGCGCGGCGAAATCGGCTCGGCGATGGCGCCGAGGGCCTGATCGAGCCTGAGCCGCGCCAAATCGCCGAAGCGCGCCGCAAGCCCCTCGCGCGGCAACGCGTAAAGCGTTTCGACGCTTCGCAGGCCGAGCCGCTCCAAGGTCTCGACCGCCGCCGGCGGCAAGCGCAACGCCGCGACCGGCAAGGGAGCGAGTGCTGCGCGCGTCGTCTCCAGGCTGGACGGAACGACCATGATGTCCGCCGCGCCATGACGCGCCAGCGCCCAGGCGGCGCCAGCAGTGTCGGCGATTGCGGCGCGGGCAACAAAACCGAGCCGGGAGAGGCGAGCGGCGAGATCGCCGGCCAGCCGCCGCTCGCCGCCGAACAGATGATCGCTGCCGGTGACATCGAGCCATACGCCATCGGCGCCGTCGCTCGCCGTCCATGGCGCATAACGGCCGCACCAAGCGGCAAGACCGTCGAGACATGCGGCATCGGCCGCCGGATCGGCCATAGCGATCTCGAGCGCGCTTGCAGCCGGCCCAAGAAAGGCGCGCGCATCGGCGAGCGGCAAGCCAGGCGTAAGGCCCAGCGCCTCGGCGCGACGATCCACCGCGATGAGCCGCATGCCGCCATGCTGTGACGCGACGACGACGCGCGGCCTTCCGGCATCATCGCGGCCGCGCTGACGGGCGAGACGATCGGTCGAAAGATACGGCAGGAACAGCGCCAGAATGCGCCGCGGCGTCGCGTGGTCGCGCATGCTTCTCTCCGCGATCCGGCCCCGGCTTAACCGACGAGCGCGCGCGCGTCAGGCGGCGCGACAGCCGCATGCGCAGCGCCATCGTCGACGACGACATGCCATGTCCCCGCTCGTTTCTCGACGGCCCACTCTCCAGGACGGCCGCCGCGGCAATGCGCCAGCGTGACACGCCAACACGGCGCGCCGACGCCTTCGCTCGCCCGCGAGGCCAACGTAGTGATCCGCCATCGCGTGCGTGCGGTGCTCGCTTCGGCTTTTGCCGTCGTCTTGCCGGCGCCGAAAGGGCGCAACACAAACGCCGTGACGCCATGCGCCTCGGCGGCGAGCTGCAATCGCCGGCTCTCGACAAACGCGAGCCGATCGATCTCGGCGAGCACCGCAGCAAGCCGGCGCATACGCAAGCACTCCTCGAACGCCCACAACGCCATGCGCCGATTGGCTGGTTCGACGATCAAAAGTCGCGCCGGATCGAGCCCCAGCGCCAGCAGACCCGGCGCATGGAGATCGCCGCTGGCGGCGATCCAAGCGACTGGACCAGCCAGCGCAAACCGTCCCAAGAGCGCAGCGGCAAAACCCGCCGCGGCGCTATTGCCGCCGCCGTTACCGGTAGCAGGTGTATTTGTGACGGCGGTTTCGCATCCAACAATCTCGTGCAAGGCGCCGCGTAGTAGCCCACCGCCAGGAAGCATGCGGTCGATCGCCGGCAGATCGAGCGGTTGTACAGCTTGGCGCTTCACAGCCTCGGCCGTCGAACCGGCGAGGGCTTGGATCCGGGCCTGTAGCTGCGCTCGTTCTGCATCTTTAAGGCGTTGTCTCATTTTATATAAAAATCTTTTTATATTAGTTAGATAGAAGGCATCCTTTAAGTCGGCTCTCTACTCAACGAGAAGGATCCTGAAGATATGTTCACTGTTTGTTCTATAATGATAAAAACAGCAAGTCAATCGGCCAGTGGAGCGCTTCGTAGCCGCTCTAACGTCAATTCAACTGATGGCGCGCTGCTGGCTCTCGCCTTGGATCAATTCCTGGCGCGCGGTGATGTCGACCAGATGGCAGATGAAGAACAAGCGCTCGCCGCGACGACGCTCGAACGGATGGTCGACGCTGGCGATCGGACAAACGCCGACCACCACGCTCATCGGGAACGACGTCCCGTCACGCCGCATGCCCGAGGATTCGAATGGCCCCACTTGCGCGCGACGATCCGACGCCATCGCCAGCATCTGCGTGAACGGCTGCCCGATGCGCCCCTGCCACAGCGTCGGATTGAGTTCATCCAACTTCAGCCCAACCATCTCCTGTTCATCGCGTCCGAACATCTCCATGCCGACCCGATTGGCGTAGACGATCTCGCCGCGCCAATTGGCGACCACGATGCCTTCGTATGGGTTCTCGAGCACCGTACGGAAGAGCTGGTGCTCCTGCAGCACGTGCATTTCCTTGACGAACAGCGCCCGGTCGCGCCGACGCATCTGCCGCGACATCGCGCGCACCAACACCAGCGCCGGAAGCGCGATCGCCGGGATGAAATCGATCGCTATGTCGGCCGCGCTTAACAGCAAGATGGCGCCGAGGGTGGCGATGATCGACCAAACCGCGAGCAACGCCACGCCGCGCCCAATCGACACGTTCTCGAGCATCGGACCAAGCGCCGCCGAAACCACGGCGATCGCCAGGACCGTCATGATCTGGAGCCCGAACTCGACCTTGCTCCACTCCGCGCGCACTTCGCCGAGCGCCTTGAATCCGAGCGCGTCGCCGACTGCGGCGCTGCGGGCGGCGAAATACACCGCCATTCCGAGAACGACGATTGCGATGTAGGGCAAGTAGTGAAGTCCGCCGCCGCTCGCGGTCTTCGCGCCCTTGTCCGCCGCAGCCGCCATGTCACCCTCCGTCGGTTCACCGCCCGTGACGTCGAGCTCAAACCATCGGGCGGATTAGAATCGCATGAGTTAAATAGAGAATGCGAAAATTTTTATTAAATTGCTAATACTTATCGTTAACTACTACGAAATTTTCAAATTATCGGCGCGTCTCCCCGGTCTTTGCAAGCGCGACTCGGCGGTGAGCAAGTCGCTAGAACCGGACCGACATGCCGAGAGCGCCGAATTGATGCGCGTCGTCCTGCCCCTCGAATTCGCGACTGCGCATGACGTGCGTATAGGACAGTCGAACCCCGCCGACGAGGATCGCCAAGCCGAATTGGAGTTCGCCGACCAGTGGCTCCTTGTCGACGCTATGGCTGTCGCGAAACGTGTTGCCGTCGAGGAAGATATCGCGGACGACGACGCGGCCCTCGGCGCCAGCGAAAATGTACCAGCTGAAGCCGCCCGGATTGCGAAAGTACGCCGATCCCGGCAGCGACGGACGAATCCGCGGCGGCCCATAATCGTCCTCAAGGCCTTGACCAAGACGGACCACGCCGCCAAGCCCGGCGTAGGTATAGACATTTCCCAGACTTCCGCTTACGTGCGGAATCGCGTCGACTCCGAGCAGGCCGAAACGGGTTTCGGAGAGCGGCCGCCAGTTTCGCCATTTCCGCTCGTAGGCGATCATGATGCCGGGCTCGTCCTCGAGCTGGTTATCCCATCCGTTCGCCGCGTCGACGCCGAGCAGGCGATGATACTCGTTCTGCACCCAGCGCCCCTGAGCCGAGGGTCCGACGATGCCGAGATCGATCTCCAACGTCTCGAGCGTGGCGGTCCTGGTCTTGTCGCGAGTGGGCCCGGTGTCGGAGACGAAAATGACGCCGGCGTACAGCCATGCCGCGTAGGGACGATCGTCGACGATAAGGTCGCTGCGGGACGTGTCGGCAGGCGTGTAGATGTTATGGCCGGCTGCGAACCCGACATGATACAGGCCGCCGGGATCGAGCAGGAACGGGACGGCCTCGGCGACCCGGCACGCCCAGCCGGGCACGTCGTTCGCGGCCGAAAGCCACGACACGCGCACGCCGTTGGTGAAGTTTCGATCGGTGCCGACGACCTTGTCGTTTTCGATGTTCAGCGTCACTACGTCCGGCACGCCGACCGGAGCGGTGCGCGGGCAGGTCGTCGCGCCATGCGCGGGAACGGCGGCGAATACGAGCGACGCCGCGGCGACCGCCGCGGCTGCCGGCGACAATCGGCGCGACGATTTCAATCGCGATACGAAGGATCGAGGCGGTCCAACATCCGGAGGAGCGCCGGCCATTCGCGGAATGTCGATCCGCTGCCGATCCCGGCCGCGCCGCCCTCCCATTGGCGCGCCGTGTGTTCGCGGATTTCGGCCGCCGGCAGCACGATATTCTTTCCCGTCTGCAAGGCGTCGAGTTGCACTTGGCACGCCTGCTCCAGGTAATAAAGCATTCGAAATGCGTCGGGGACGCTGCGCCCGCAAACGAGCAGCCCGTGATTGCGCAATATCATCGCGCGATGCCGGCCCAAATCGGCCACCAATCGCCGCCGCTCGGCGAGATCGAGCGCGAAGCCTTCATAGTCGTGATAGGCGACCCGATCGAAGAACTGGAAGCCGCCCTGACTCACCGGAACGAAGCCCTCCTTGAGCGCGGAGATCGCCACGCCGGCGCGGCTATGGGTGTGGATGACGCACGCAACATCGGGCCGCGCGGCGTGGACCGCGCTGTGGATCACGAACCCGGCCGGATTGATCTCGTGCGGCGACGCCTCGAGGATTTTTCCATCGATGTCGATGCGGACGAGGTTCGAGGCGGTCACCTCGTCGTACATCAGTCCATAGGGATTGATCAGGTATTCGTGCTCACGATCGGGAATGCGCGCGGTGACATGGTTGTAAACCAGGTCGTCCCAACCGAAATGACGGATGAGCCGGTAGCAGGCTGCGACCTCGACGCGCAGTTCCCATTCGGCGCGGTCGTACCTCCCCGCTTCCTCGACCGCCGGTGGCGGTATGACATTGCTCGCCATGACGTTCCTCGCCACTATTCGATTCATTCTAGGCCGATGGTGCACAATCAGGCGCGTTGAAGGCAAGCGCCGATCACTGCCTCACCGGGCGATATGGTCCGCGAGCGCCGCGCGTTGCTCGGCCGATAGGTGCAGCCCGAATTTCGTTCGTCGAAACAAGATATCGTCGACCGTGCGCGCCCATTCCTGCTCGCGCAGCCAAGCGACTTCACGGGCATAGAGGCCCGCGCCGAAATGGCGGCCCAGGTCCTCGCGCGCCCGGGCGCCGTCGAGGATCTTGAGCGCGCGGGTGCCGTGCCGGCGGACAAGGCCGCGAAGCTGATCGCGGTCAAGCCACGCGGTGCGCTGGCCAAGTTCGTCGGCGAAGCGTGCGAAATCGCCGTCGGGGATGTCACCTCCGGGCAGCGGGGCCGAACCCGTCCACGGCGGCGCCAGCCCCGGAAAATACGGGGCGAGCGTGTCCATCGCTTGTTCGGCGAGCCGCCGAAAGGTCGTGATCTTTCCACCGAACACCGTCAGCAGCGGCGCGGCGCCGTCGGAGGCGTCGAGTTCGAGAACA
>DATFES010000480.1:0-5546 GCA_035250945.1 Alphaproteobacteria bacterium
TTGTATTGCGAGCCGGTTTGCGTCGTGGCGTCGGGCTGGACGAAGGTCGCTACCGTCATCGTGCATTCCTTCTCAGTTTCCGCCCGGCTCGAAGACCGGCGGCGGCGCCGGGACGTCGAGGATCACGTCGTTCCCCGATACGCTGAGCGAGTAGCCGAGCGACAACGCGGTCGGTCCAAGCTTGAGCGTGCGAAAATTGAGCGCGACCCCCGATTTGCTTGCGAAGAAAGCTCCCGGTCCGGTGCCGACATTGGCGCCGGTGTTGACCTCGCCGCCGGAGGGAATCGTCGCCGAAATCGTGATTCGTTTCCCGGCCGGATCCGAGGCGATGCTGACGCTCGAGCCGGCGGCGATCTCGATGTTGCCGCCAGCATTGGTGATGTTGTTGATCGACGCTAACGCGCCGACCTGTAGCGCGGTCGTGGCGTGCGGATTGTTGGTCGCGCCCGAATGTCCATTGTGCTGCGCCAGAGTCACAAAGGCGCTGGCGTGCTGACCGTCGAGCGTGTCGGCGTCGAGTCCGTTGCCAGCTCCTTGCGTCGCGGTCGCGGCGTTTCCCAGGCCCAGATTGCCGCGCGCAGTAACTGCCGTACCATCGCTGCCGAGCAGACCCGAAAGATAGGTCAGCAGGCCGGTGAGCGCCGCTTTGAAGGCGCCCTCGGTGACCGTCGGATCGGTGAAGTTTCCCGCAGGCGGCAGTGTTGGCATCGTGGCGTTACTCCGTGCTGGCTTGCCAATCGCAGGTTCCGGCGGCGGGCGCGCCGTTCATGTCAAACAACCGGACCATGAAACCGGTGGGAGCCGGGTCGCCGACCGTGGCGATCAGTGGCAGCGCGCCTTGCGGCGTGACGCGGATGGAGGGCGTGCGATGAAACGGCTTGTCGAAGACGATCGTCGTTCCGCCGGGACCGACGCTTATTCCCGCCGCCGCCTGGCTCGCTGGCGGCACGTCGACCACCGGGCGAAATCCCCTAAGAACCGAGATTCCATCGGCGGGCCGGGACTCGACACGAAATCGCACCGCGGCGATGTCGATATCGCCCACCGACCAAGGTACATAGTCGCCAAATCCGCTCCACATCAACGCCGCGTTTGCCGAAAACAGCGATGCGCCGTCGTCGCTCCACATCGCCGGGTCGTCGTCGCCCGTCGTGTAGCTGATGAGCAGTCGCGGCCTAGCGTGGCCGGTCGTCTCGCCCGCGCCAAGTTCGGCGGCGAACTCCGCCCAGACTCGAACCATGTCGGGAAACGTCAGCGTCACCGCGCCGCCGTCGAAGCGGCAAAGATCGACCGGCTCGTCGACGAAACGGTCGAAGGTCTCGAAGCCGCTTTTGTCGGCGGCCTTCCGCTTGCTGTCTGGAACGAGCGCGCCGGTCCAATGCCGGACAAATCCGACGATCGTCCCAAGCCATGCCGGTTCTTGCGGCGCGCCATAGATCGCGTCGTTGAAGTTTTGGACCATTACGCTGACGCGCGCCGTGTCGGCGCTCAACTGGTCGATCACGTCGACGGCGCGAATCGCCACTTCCCAGAGCCCCGGCGGCAGCGCCACCGTCGTCAGATGCGTGCCGGCGTCGTTCGTCGACAGCAGCGTCATCGCGTCCCATGCGGTTCCGGCCGGCGCAAAGCGCAGGATGTAGCCGGCGAGCGTGTGGGTTTCGATCGGGTCCCAGCGAAAAGCGACGGCGCCGTCGGCGAACACCGCCGAAAAGCCCGTCACGGCGGGCGGCGCCGGCGGTCCCATGATCCGATAGGGATATGCAACGAGGCCGCTCAAGTCTTGCGGCGCGCCGCCATAAATGTTCAGGGAGGCGAGCTTGACGTAGATCGTCTGTCCGATCTCCTGCCGCGCATACGGCAATTTGAAGATCGCGCCATCGAGCCGTACAAAGCGCGCACCGGCGGCGTGACCGACCGCCGGCGTCTCGTATCCGCCGCGGCGAAGATACGACAGGTTATAGCGGTATTGCGCGACCAGGTCGGCGTCGCGGTAGGCGATCAACTCGCCGTCGACCCAGCATAAGGTGCGCAGCATGTCGGCGTCGGATTTGGTGCCGGACATCAGCGCGCCGCGGCTCGGTGCAAGATCGACCGCGAGCACGTTGGTCGTGTCGGGATCGGGGCCGGCGGCGAGCGCCGCGGTCAAAAATCCGATGCGCGCCGGGCCCGACACCATGCCGGCGCGGCGATAGGTCTGGCCGTCGGACGACACCCACACTTCGGCGCCGCCCCAGTTCGGACCGCCGAACGCGGCGAGCCACACCTCGAGCCCGCTTTCGGCAAGCGCCGGCGGCGCGTCGAAGATGATCGGCGCCGCGGCGTCCCCCGGAGGAACGCGGTAATCGACCGTGTAGCCGAAGATCGGGGGGCTGGCGAAGCGCGCCGGCGTCGAAACGCCGACCGGCACTTCCTCGGCGGTGACGGCGAGGCGTCCTTCGTCGTCCTCTTCGATCTCCATGACCCGGACGAGTTGCCGATCGAGACCGAGCGCCGGATCGCTGATCGTCACCAAATCCATCGGTTCGAGCAGTGCGAACTTCCACCCGACGCAAAATCGATAGCGGTTGCGGACATAAAGGCCGCGCTGGAGCAGGAACTGGACGATGGTTTGCGCCGTATCGGCGCGCGCGATCTCGTGCGCAGTGACGACATCGGCGGCGCGTTCGCCGAACTCCTCGATGTTCGCTTGGTCCTTGGCCTCGGCGATCTGCGGACTGTACTGGTTTTCCCGATTCAGGAACTCGAGTTGCCAGACATTGAACGCGTCGGCGCTCGGCGTGCGCACGCATTCGACGGGATCCTCCGCGCCTTCGACAAGGAAATCGTCATCGGCAATGTCGTAGGCCGGCGAAAGGTCCGGCGTGTAGATCGCGCCATCGCCCGTCGCCGTTTCGTCGGCGAACGTGACGAGCCGCAGCCGCCCCGCCGACCATACGAAGGCGCTGTTGGTCAGCATCGCCAGCGCGTCGAGTATCTCGTGCGCCGGCCTCTGTTCGTTGACCAGCGGCGACAGGAACAGGCCGCTCGCCACGCACCACTTCGAATAGTCGCTGAGGTCGCCGATCGCGCCGGCGGGAAAGCCCGCGCCATAGTCGGGATTGATCAGCAGATCGACGATGATCTCCGCCGGGTTGGCGTCGACGACGCCGCCCATCGGTTTGTAGCGAAGCCGTCCTTCGACCTCGAAATTGTGATTGGGCAGATCGGGATTGTCGCCGAGGAAATACGACGGCGATGCGACATAGGCGACGCCTTCATAGCCGATCGCTGCTTCGGGATGACGCGTGACGAGATGTCCCCAGGCGGGTTGCTGCGGCGCGCCATTGAAGAGCGCAAGATTGAGACTGCCGAGCGTCGTCGCGCTTTTGTCCTGCCATACGCGCGCGATTCCGCCGACCGGCCCCTCGCATAGCGCGAGCGCGACGGCGGCGCTGTAGGTGTGGGTCGTCTGCTCGCCGCCGCCCCCGCCGCCGCCCTTGCCGCCGCCGCCCGATTCGTGCGCGGTGGCGACGAAATCGCCGTACCAGATGAGATTGGCGCCGACGCGCTGCTGGCCGTAGACGATCGGAATCGCCAGGCCATAGACCGAACTTTGCACGCGGATCGAGTTAAGAACCGTCGGTTGCTGCCGGCTGTTCGATTTCTTGCCGCCGAATAGACCGCCCATTCAGAGGTCCTTGCGCAAATCGGGTTCGGCAGCGACCGGGGGCGTCTCGAAAAATACCGAAAAGAATCCGTGCAACCGTCCCGGCTCGGCGAGCCGGCCGTGCGCGGCGTTCTCCAGAACCACCCCTTCGCCGCGATAGGCGTGGATGATCGTCGGCCATGCGACGACGATGCCGCCATGCGAAACGGTCCGACCGAAACGCCACAACGCGACGTCGCCCGGCAGCGGCACTTGAACGCGCTGGGCGTAGCGCTCCACCCAGCCGAGATAGCGCTCCTCGTCGCGATGCAGATGCCAGTCGGGCGGATATGGGCGCGGATCGATCTCGGGAACCAGGCCGCACTCCGCGAATACGCGCACCAGCAGGAAAGCGCAGTCGCACCCGGCGCCCTTGACGCCAGCTTGATGATGATAGGGCGTGCGCAACCATGACATCGCCGCGGCCACCACCGCGGCGCGTTGGTTCGTTTCGAGTTCGGTCATGTCGAAGTCCGTCGAAACAAAAAAGGCAGCGGTATCGGCGGCGGACGCCTCAGGCTCGGATGAAACCGCGGTCCGATGTCCGACGATGATCACCGGCGCCGCCGACGCGCTCGGCGCTCGTTGAGCCAGCGCTCGTCATGCGTCCGGTTTATCGCGCAACGGGAACTCGCCCTTCTCCCACAGCTTGAGAGTCATTCCTGCATTGAAGCTGATTTCCTGATGCGCGATCTTGGTCAGCGCCTGCAGCACCGGCACGGCGGATTCGACGTCGAAGCGCAGTAGGAAGCACGCCGCGCTCAAGCGGACCTCAGGGTCCCGATGCTCGAGCAGCGGCGCCAATACCTTCCATGCCTGACCACCGCGACGAATCAGTTCGGCATCGATCTCGAGGATGCGATCCATGTATTCGTTATGCAGCGCCACATCGAGGCTCTCCATCGCCAATCGCGCGGCGATGTTGTACTCGACGTACTTCGCCTTGAGCTGTCTTTTGGATAGTTTCGCCAACCTCGTGCTATGGCTCATTCAAGGTCCCCTGCCTTGCGAAGCCGTTCGATGCCGTAGAGGTACTGCTCCTCGTAACTCTTGTCGGACAGCAAGTCGCGCACTGTCTTACCTCCCGTCCATCTCTCTTTGCTCGAATAGTGGCCGCTGATGCTTTCATGGACCTCGCGCGGCTTGCGCCGAGCAGTTCGCCACGTCGCGCGCGGCGCCTCAGGCGCCGGGCTTGTCGCGCGACGGGAACTCGCCCTTCTCCCACAGCTTGAGCGTCATCTCGGCGTTAAACCTAATCTCGCCACGCGGCCTCTTCGTCAGCGCCTGCAATACCGGCACGGCGGATTCGACGTCGAAGCGCAGCACGAACGCTGCGGCGCTCAAGCGAACCTGGGGGTCCCGGTGTTCAAGCAGCGGCGCCAACACCTTCCACGCCTGACCGCCGCGCCGAATCAGTTCGGCGTTGATCTCGAAAACGCGATCGGCGTACTCATTGTGGAGAGCGACATCGAGGCTCTCCATCGCCAAGCGGCGGGCGATACCGTACTCGACGTACTTCGCCTTGAGGTCACGGTCGGATAGTTTTGCCAACCTTATGTCGCAGCTCATTTGAGGACCCCTGCTTCGCGGAGTTGCTGGATGCCGTAGCGGTACTGCGCCTCGTAACTCTTGTCGGCCAGCCAATCGCGCACCGTCTTGCCTTCCATCCCTTCTGGCTTGCTCGAGTAGTGGCCGCTGATGCTTTCATGGACCTCGCGCGGCAGGATAATCACGTTGTCATTATTGTGAATCTCGAACGGGCCGAAGCGTTCGACATTGCGCGGGTGCTGTTCGACGATATGGTGATATTGCTTGCCGTCGCCGGCCGACCCGTTTTGCCGGATGATCTGCTGGTGCGAGC
>DATFES010000524.1:0-2377 GCA_035250945.1 Alphaproteobacteria bacterium
GCTCGATCGGCGGTGTCGTAGATCTCCTCCGCCTCGCGCCTTCGTCCGCATTCGGCCAACAGCCGGAGAAGTATCGCCCAAGCGCGCTCGTTCCCCGGCTCGACGCGAGTCATCATGCGCGCATGATCGAGCGCCGCATTCGGCTCGACCGACAGTCGGTCGATCAGCGCGCTCAAGATTCTTGCATGCAGCGCACGCGCTTCCTCGCGCTCGGCGACGCACCAAGCATGGAACTTGCGGCAATCGGCGAGCTCGAGACCCTCGAGGAAGTCGCCGGCGAACGAATTGGCGGCGCGTTGGAGCGCCTGCGTCGACGCCTTTGTCGGGTCGCGGCCAACCTCGCTGCGGATGGCCAACAGATCGCAGATCGCGGCGTCGGGGCGAAACGCGACGGTCTCGCGATCGGCGACGATATGCTGCGTCGCCGTCCCGTCGACCAACGCCCTGAGTTTGCTCAGACTCCAGCGAAGCGCGCCGCGCGGATCGTCGGGAACGTCCCACAGCAGGTCGCACAGGCGGTCGCGCCGGTGCGGACGCTCCGTGACGACGAGATAGGCGAACAGCGCGCGCGTCTTCTTCGACGGCGGCAGCGTTAGCGCCTGTCCATCCCGTTCCACGCCGAGCGGTCCAAGGACACGAATGGACAGCACTTTTCCCGCTTTCCCTGCCCGGCCGCCGTTCCCGACCCGGATGCCGCCGACGGCGCATATTTCCGTCGAACAAAGTAAAAAATCCAGGTTTTTCAATGATTCCGCAAATTCCACGGTAATACCAGGCAATTTCGACGCCGCCTCCCACGGCGATTCAAACGGTGGTCGTCGATTTTCCTGCGCACGGCCAAGGACGGCCCTAACCCCTCGCCAAAGGAGATCGACGATGAGCCAGTTCTGCTACAGCCCGCCCACCGCGACCGCCTACGGATCGTCGCAAGCCAATAGCTGGTTGACCGAGTTCCAGCGCGTGTTCGCCAAGGCGCGCGCCGCCTATGAGATGGCGCGCATCGCCTCGGCGCGGCGGCGCGCCAGCCACATCCTGATGGGCTTGAGCGACAGCCAGCTCAAGGATATCGGCCTCAACCGTTCGGAGATCGGTTCGGTGGTCTACGGACCCCGGCCGAGCGAACGCCGGCATACGTACACCGGGGCCTGAATCAGCGCCTGCACACCCCTTCGCCGCCGCCGGGCTTGCCGCGCGCGACGGCGGAGGGGCCCGGAAATCCAATCCCGAGAGGACCCGACCATGCAACAGCAATACACATACGAATCTGCCCTGAAGGCATCGCAGAAGGTCAACTGGCGTATCGAGGACATCATCGGCGGCGAACGGAAGCTCGATTTTTCCAAACCGTTCCTGCCTGAGTCCCTGGCCCGCGTCCGCCCGCTGACCTTTCTCGACGCGGACGATCGGCTGGCGCTCAACCAGATTCGTGGCAACACGTATCTCTACGTGTTTGGGCTGGTCGAGGAATTCATTCTGCCTTTCGTGCTCGATCACGTTCGGCCGAGGCTGCAGGACGACCACTACGCGGTGCGAGCAATGCTGCAATTCGCCTCCGAGGAAGCGAAGCACATCCAACTGTTCAAGCAATTCCGCAAGGAATTCGAGGCCGGCTTCGGCAGCGAATGCGCGGTGATTGGGCCGCCCGAGGCGGTCGCCCGACATGTGCTGGCGCAGCATCCGCTGTCGGTCGCGCTGGCGACTCTGCACATCGAATGGATGACGCAGCGCCATTATCTCGACAGCATCAAGGACGACCAGCAGCTCGATCCGCAGTTCAAGAGCCTGCTGCGCCATCACTGGATGGAGGAAGCGCAGCACGCCAAGCTCGACACGTTGATCGTCGAAGCGATCGCCGCGACATGCGCGCCCGGCGAGATCGACAAGGCGGTCGACGGCTATCTGCAGATCGGCGGCTTTCTCGACGGCGGATTGAAGCAGCAGGTGGATTTCGACCTTGAGAGTCTGCGCCGCGCCACTGGCCGCGCGTTGAGCGTCAGCGAGCGCGAGGAGTACGTAATGGTTCAACAGCAGGCGAATCGCTGGACCTATCTCGGTACCGGCATGACGCATTCGAACTTCCAGCGTACGCTTGGGCAAATCAGTCCGGCGGGCCTGACGAAAGTTAAAGAGGTCGCCCCGGCCTTCTGCTGATCGCCGAATCGACCGGCGGGGGAACAGGAACGGCTTGGGCGTCTGTCGCCCGGGCCGTTTCGCGTCTGACTTGTGGGCCGCACATCGCTCGGCCACTATGCGCCGTCGTTCCGGGGCGCAATGCGATGCAAATCACCGCGATCGAGACGACCCAGTTCGCCGAAGCGGCGAACGTCCTGTGGGTCGAGGTCCACACCGATGCAGGCCTGGTCGGGCTCGGCGAAAC
>DATFES010000118.1:0-2105 GCA_035250945.1 Alphaproteobacteria bacterium
CGCTCGAGGCGGCGGGGCACGAGATCGCTTGCGTCTATTCGCAGCCGCCGCGCCCGGCCGGCCGCGGTCGCAATGAGCGCAAATCGCCGGTCCATGCCTGGGCCGACCGACGCGGCCTGGCCGTCCGCACGCCGCGCACGCTCACGCAGGCCGCCGAGCAACAGTACTTCGCCGCGCTCGGGGCCGATGTCGCGGTCGTCGCGGCGTACGGCCTGATCCTGCCCAAGCCGGTTCTCGACGCGCCACGATGGGGCTGCATCAACATCCATGCCTCGCTCCTGCCGCGCTGGCGTGGCGCTGCGCCGATTCAGCGCGCCATTCTCGCCGGCGACGACAAGACCGGCGTCACGATCATGCAAATGGACGAAGGCCTCGACACCGGCGCGATTCTGCTTGCGGCGGAGCATCCGATCACGCCCGCGACGACCGCTGCGACGCTGCACAACGCCTTGGGCGCGCTCGGCGCACGCCTCATCGTCGAAGCGCTGGATAAGCTGGCGAAAGGCGAACTGCTCGCTGTCGCGCAACCGGCCAAAGGCGTCACCTACGCGCCGAAGCTCTCGCGCGAAGAGGGGCGCCTCGATTGGCGCAAGGACGCGAGCCTACTCGAGCGTCAGGTGCGCGCCTTCGATCCGTGGCCGGGCGCGTGGTTCGAACTCGATGGCGAGCGGATAAAAGTTCTTGGCGCCGTGATCGCCGAAGATGGAGCGGGCGCGCCGCCGGGCGCCGTGCTCGACGCGCGATTGACGATAGCCTGCGGATCAGGAGCATTGCGGTTGACGCGATTGCAGAAGGCCGGCCGGGCGGTATTGGACGCCGAATCGTTTTTGCGCGGCCGTCCCGTCGCGGCCGGCGCGCGGCTGGCCTGAGCTTGGCGCCCATGCCGCGCTATAAGCTCACGCTCGAGTACGACGGCGACCCGTTCGTCGGCTGGCAAAAGCAGAACAATGGCCCCTCGGTGCAAGCGGCGCTCGAGGCGGCGATCGAGAAATTTTGCGGCGCGCGGCCGGCGACGGTCGGCGCAGGGCGAACCGACGCCGGCGTGCACGCGCTGGCGCAAGTGGCGCATTTCGATCTGACGCGCGAGTGGCCGGCGGCCACGGTGATGAACGCGCTCAACTTTCATCTCCAGCCCGATCCGATCGCCGTCCTCGAGGCGGAGATCGCAGCGCCGGATTTTCACGCCCGGCTGTCGGCGACGCGGCGACATTATCTCTATCGTATCCTCAACCGCCGGGCGCCGCCGGCGATCGAGCGCCACCGCGTCTGGGCGGTGCAAACGCCGCTCGACGCGGCGGCGATGCAGGCGGCGGCGCAAGCGCTGGTCGGCCACCACGATTTCACCACGTTTCGCGCCGCGATGTGCCAGGCGAAATCGCCGGAAAAGACGCTCGATGCGCTGGACGTGTCGCGCGAAGGCGACGAGATCCGCATCGTCGCCCGCGCCCGTTCGTTCCTCCACCACCAGGTGCGCAATATGGTCGGCACGCTGAAGCTCGTCGGTGAGGGCAAATGGATCGCCGCCGACGTCGCGCGGGCGCTGGCCGCGCGCGATCGCGCCGCCGGCGGCCCCACCGCGCCAGCCTGCGGGCTTTATCTCACGCGGGTGGATTATTGAGCCAGACCTGACCTCACGGCGCGAGGTCGGGCGCCTGCAGCGTCTCGACCACGGCGTGGAGAACGAGGCTGATGACGAGATCGAGGGCGACGAAGCCGACCGCTTGGGCCGGCATCACCTCGAGCGCCACGCGGGCGATGTAGTACTGATAAACCATCACCGCGATCGTCACCACGAGCGCGATCACCGTATCGAACGGCTTGGGAAAGACGCCGAACGACACCAGCAGCACCGTCGGCACGTATAGCCCCACCTGCAGCACCGCCGCCCAGTTGTAGGCGACGATATATCCGATAAAGCGGCGCTCGCGGTCGAACAGCCGTACGGCGTAGAAGGCTGCAAGCGGAAAGGCGGTCCAGCCGATCGCGTAGGCCAGCACCTCGAGCGTCAACGCATGCAGCGCGCCATCGGCCGTCAGCTGGTCGCCGATGCGCGCCAGGACGAGCACGACATAACCCGGAAACGCGATCACCGCGGCGAAGAACGA
>DATFES010000553.1:0-2038 GCA_035250945.1 Alphaproteobacteria bacterium
CGCCTGCGGCGGCGGCGGCGGCGCCCGTCGCCCGACTCATGCGCAATATCGCCCACGGACGCCTCGCCGTGATGGACGTGCCGGTCGCGAGGGACGCGCGGCGCGGGTTGTACCTCCGCGGGCGCCGCGAAACGCTCCTCCGGTTCCTCGAACGCCGGTTCCGGGGCTTTCGCTTCGATCTCGTCGACCTGGGGCACCGTTGGGACCAGCGGCGCGCTTGGGGGCTGGGGCGTCGCCGCGTCGGCAGTGCGCGCCCGCAGGCGATCAAGACGATAGGCCGGCGGGATGAGGGTGTCATCGCGTTCGAGCGTCACCTTGAGCCCGTACCGGCTCTCGACGCCGGCGAGCGCTCCGCGCTTTTGGTTGAGGATGTACATCGCCACCGACGTCGGTACGTGCACAAGGATTTCGGCGCTGCGCAGCTTCATGCCCTCTTCCTCGATCCCGCGCAGAACGTGCAATGCGGTCGACTCGGTCGAACGGACGTAACCGGTGCCGCCGCAATGCGGGCAACGCTCGCTCGATACCTCGGCGAGGCTTGGCCGCAGGCGTTGGCGCGACAATTCGAGCAAGCCGAACGGCGAAATGCGGCCGATCTGGATGCGCGCACGGTCGTTCTTCATCGCTTCCTTGAGGCGGCGCTCCACTTGATGCTGGTGGCGCGTGTCCTCCATATCGATGAAGTCGATCACGATTAGCCCGGCAAGATCGCGCAAGCGCAACTGCCGGGCGACTTCGTCGGCCGCCTCGAGATTGGTCTTGAGCGCCGTCTCCTCGATATGTCGTTCCCGCGTCGAGCGGCCGGAGTTGACGTCGATGGCGACCAGCGCCTCGGTCTGGCCGATAACGATGTAACCGCCCGATTTGAGGCGCACCGTCGGCTGGTGGATCGCGTCGATCTCGCTCTCGACCTGAAAGCGCTGGAACAGCGGGACAGCGGGGTCGTTATAGAGCTGAACGCGGCCGACATGGCTCGGCATCAACATCTTCATGAACGCCTTCGCGGCTTTGTAGCCTTCCTCGCCCTCGACCAGGATCTCCTCGATGTCGCGACTGTAGAGGTCGCGGATCGCCCGCTTGATCAGATTGCCTTCCTCGTAGATCAAGGTCGGCGCGGTGGATTTCAGCGTCAGCTCGCGGATGTCGTCCCACAGGCGCATCAGATATTCGTAATCGCGGCGTATCTCCGGCTTGCTGCGCTCCATCCCGGCGGTACGCAAAATCACCGCCATGCCGTCGGGCACCTGCAGCTCGTCCATGATGCTCTTGAGGCGCTTGCGGTCTTGGGCGCTGGTGATGCGGCGCGAAATTCCGCCGCCACGATCGGTGTTCGGCATCAGCACGCAATATCGCCCGGCCAGCGACAGATATGTCGTCAGCGCAGCGCCTTTCGTGCCACGCTCCTCCTTGACTACCTGGACCAGCAGCACTTGGCGGCGCTTGATGACTTCCTGGATCTTGTAGTGGCGTGTCGGCCGCAAGCGCCGTCGATGCTCGATTTCGTCGATCTCCTCGCCGCCCACCGATTCGACCGGCGGCGCCCCGCCGTTTGGCGGCTCGGCGACGGGAATGAGCGGCATCGGTTGCGAACCTTCGCCGGCCGGCGACGGCGCGGCGTCGCCTGGAAACTGGGAAGCGGTCCACGGTTCGTCGATTGCCGGCTGCTCGCCGCCGACGGTTTCGGGGAAGTCGTTCGTCGCCGCGACTTGCGTGTCCGGCAATCGCGGCGGCTCGGCGGGAACGGCGTCGCTTGGCGGCGGCGCCGCGGACGGGGCTTCCGTGGGTGGTTCGCCATCGCGTTGAGCGCCCGGCTCCGCCGCATCGGGCTCGCCATATAGGGTCGCTGGCGATGACAGAAGCGGGGCGTGGTCGCCGCCCGGAATTTGCTCGGGCGCAAGATCGTCATTCTCAACGCCGTCACCCGAAGGCGCCGCCGCCTCGATCACGTCGGGCGCCGGCGCGGGCGGCATGTCCGGCATGTCGACAGGCCGTCTAGATCTGAATGTCGGCAAAATGTCCGGCTCGTCGTCGAGTTCGG
>DATFES010000124.1:0-16541 GCA_035250945.1 Alphaproteobacteria bacterium
ACCCCTTGGCCTCTATGTGACGCGGGTCCAGCCGGAATTGAACGTTCGTGTCGTCACCAGGACGTTGCCACGCGGGGTTTGCATGTGGTTGCAGTCGATCGACGTGACGATCACGCTGACCGAGCGCACGATTCATGTCGCGCGCGAGTACCTACGCGGCAGTTGCGAATACCAGGCGATTCTTCAACACGAACTCAAACATGCGCAGGCTGACGATGCGATCCTCAAGATTCACGTCCCGCGGATCGAACAAGCATTGCGCAACGCCGCTACCGAACGCGGCGTGATCGGTCCGTTCGCGCCGCAGGGCGAGGCGGAGGCGCAAGGTCAATTGCGAACCGGGGTGGAAAAAGCGTTTCGCGATTCCGTCACCCAGATGATGCGCGACCGCGTGGCGCGCCAGAGCCTGGTGGATACGCCGCAAGAGTATAGAGCGGTCGCCGCCTCGTGCCCCAGCGGGCTCAAGCTCGACCGGTTGAGTCAGTAGGCGATTCCGGCCGCAGGAAAGACTTGCCGGCCGCAAGTGCCGGCAGTCCGAGATGCAGCGCGAGGCTTGCGCCGATATCGGCGAAGCTGTCGCGGCGGCCGATCGGCCCGGGCGTAACGCCGGGGCCAAAAGCGAGGATCGGCACGCATTCGCGGGTGTGATCGCTACCCCGCCATGTCGGATCGCAACCGTGATCGGCGGTGAGCACGGCGACGTCGCCAGGGCCGAGAGCGGCTTCGATCTCGGGAAGCCGGGCATCGAACGCCTCGAGGGCGGCGGCGTAGCCGACGACGTCGCGGCGGTGGCCAAATAGCGTGTCGAAATCGACGTAATTGGCGAACACCAGCGACCGATCCCCCGCTTCGCGCGCCGCACGCAAGGTGGCGTCGATGAGCGCCATGTTGCCCTCGGCCTTGAGCGTGCGCGAAACGCCTTGGTGAGCGAATATGTCGGAGACCTTGCCGACGGCGATCACCTCGCCTCCGGCGGCTTTCAACCGATCGAGCAATGTCGGCGAGGGCGGCGGCACCGCATAGTCGCGACGATTGCCGGTGCGGCGGAATGCCCCGTCGCGACCGACGAACGGGCGGGCAATGACACGACCGACGTTGTACTGATCCGCTAGTTCGCGCGCGATCGCGCAGAGCTCGTAGAGGCGCGACAGGCCGAAACTTTCCTCATGCGCGGCGATCTGGAACACGCTATCGGCCGACGTGTAGACGATCGGCTTGCCCGAGCGAATATGTTCGCCACCAAGCTCATCGACAATCTGCGTACCTGAGGCGTGGCGATTGCCCAATAAGCCCGGAAGATTTGCCCGTGCGATAAGCGCATCGGTCAGTGCAGGCGGAAAACTCGGCGGACCGGGCGGAAAATATCCCCAGTCGTACATCACCGGCACGCCGGCCATCTCCCAATGGCCGCTCGGCGTGTCTTTGCCTCGGCTGCGCTCGACGGCGAAGCCCCATGCCCCGTCGATGCGCGCCGGCGTCGCCACGCCCGCCGGATCGCGCCCGGTCGCCAGACGCGACGCCGCTGCGAGACCGAGCCGTCCGAGGTTGGGGATAGCCAGCGGCCCCTTGGGATGGCCGGCGCGCGAGACGGCGATATGGCCGAACGTGTCGGCGCCCTCGTCCCCGAAACGCGCCGCGTCGGGCGCGCCGCCGATGCCGAAAGAGTCCATCACCAGAATGAACGCGCGCCGCATCACGGCAAGCCTCCGATCCGCCGCAAGATCACTGGCCCTGGGAGCGGCGCTCGCTCGCCGATCTCGAACGCCGCCCGCAACGCGGCCACGGCGCTTTGTGCGTCCTCGACGGTGCGGGCGTGAATCCGCGCCAATGGCCGATCCGGTCCGACATGTTCGCCCAAGCCGGCAATCGCGTCGAGGCCCACGGAATGGTCGATCCGATCGTCGGCGCGGCGACGGCCGCCGCCAAGCATCATGACGACGATGCCGACTTTTCGCACATCGATGGCCGTGATGACGCCTGCGCGTTCCGGCGCCGCTGGCAGGACGACGGACGCCAGGGGAAGATGCTCCGTTGCTCGTTCGACGATGTCGGCGGGTCCGTCGAGGGCAGCGACCATTCGCGCGAAGCTGTCCGCCGCTTTGCCCGATGCAAGGGCCCCCTCGACCATGGCCCGCGCCTCGGTCGCATCGCGGGCCAGGTCGCCAAGCAGCAGCATCTCGGTCGCCAGCGCGCGGGTCACCGTGTCGAGCCGCGTTTCGCGCGCCTCTCCCCGGAGATATGCGATCGCCTCGCGCACCTCGATCGCGTTTCCCGCGCTTGTTCCCAGTACTTCGTTCATGTCGGTGAGCAATGCGGTCGTCGCCAGGCCGGCGCCGTTGGCGACGGTGACGATGCTTTCGGCAAGCTCGACCGCGCCCTCGATCGGCGGGATGAAGGCGCCCGACCCGAACTTGACGTCCATCGTCAATCCATCGAGCCCGGCGGCGAGTTTCTTGGATAGGATCGATGTCGTGAGGAGGGCAATCGATTCGACTGTGGCGGTCACGTCGCGGATCGCATAGAACCGACCGTCGGCGGGCGCGAGATCGGCGGTCTGGCCGATGATCGCGCAGCCGGCCGTCCGCACGACCTGTTGAAACCGATCCAGATCCGGCATGGTCCGATAGCCGGGAATGCTGTCCATTTTGTCGAGCGTGCCGCCGGTGTGACCGAGACCGCGCCCGGAGATCATCGGCACGAATCCACCGCAAGCCGCGACGATGGGCGCCAGCATCAAGCTCACCTTGTCACCGACGCCGCCGGTCGAATGCTTGTCCAAGATCGGCCCGGGCATCGCGGCCGGACGCCAGTCGAGGAGGCGACCGGAATTCGTCATCGCCCGCGCCAGAACCACCCGTTCGTCCATCGACATGCCGCGGAAGAAGATCGCCATGGCGAACGCCGCGATCTGGCCTTCGCTTGCCGCGCCGTCGGTGATGCCGCGCACCATGAATTCGATCTCTTCCGCGGCGAGTTCGGCGCCGTCGCGCTTACGCCGAATGATCTCCTGCGGAAAATACTTCGCCGACGGCATGGTCAGTAGGATCCGGAGGCGGCGGTCGGCTTTGCTCCGTCGAGGAAGCCGAGCAGGTCGTCCAGAAGGGCGCTGGCGCCGAAGCGAAACGTCTCCTTTGTCGCCCAGCCGTCGCCCATGATTTCGTCGGCAAGCGCCAGGTACTCCGCCGCCTGTTGCGCCGTCCGAATTCCGCCGGCAGCCTTGAACCCAACGCGTCGTCCGGCGCTCCGAGCCTCGGCGATGGCTTCGAGCATGGCTCGCGCCGCCAACAGCGTGGCGCCCGGCTGAAGCTTCCCGGTCGAGGTCTTGAGAAAATCGCCGTCGCCTTGGATCGCCAACTGCGCCGCCTCGGCGATGCGCTCGGGCGTCCCCAGGGCGCCGATCTCGAGAATCACCTTGAGACGTCTCCCAGCGCCGCAGGCATGCTTGCAGGCTGCAACCAGCGTCACCGGCGTCGCGCGGTCACCGGCAAGCAGAGCCCGGTAGGGCAGAACGACGTCGATTTCGTCGGCGCCGTCGGCAATCGCGGCGTGCGTCTCGGAGACGGCGCGGTCGACGTCAGAGTCGCCGGCAGGGAAGTTCGCGACTGTCGCAATTCGCACCGTCGAGCCACGCAAGAAACGCTTGGCGGCGGCGACGAATCGCGGATAGACGCAAACCGCCGCGACATCGCCAAAGGGCGTACGCGCCCTGGCGCATAAGCGCTCGATGACCGTCTCGGTGTCGTCGTCATTTAGGCTGGTGAGATCGAGCAATCCGATTGCCCGACGGGCCAGGTTCGTGTCAACCGTCATAGGCGAGCCCTGCGAAGAATGAACGCAAGAGACGCGCCAAATCGCCTGCCGCGCGCGCCGCATGGGCAAGCGTTGTTTCATGACCGTGCGCGGCTGGTCCAAGACCGGTGCCGGGATTGGTGATCACCGAGATGGCCGCGACCTTCATCCCACAATGGCGCGCGAGAATCGCCTCGGGAACCGTCGACATGCCGACCGCATCGGCGCCTAGCGTTCGAAAGGCGCGGATTTCGGCGGCGGTCTCGAAGCTTGGACCGAGGGTGGCAAGATAAACGCCTTCGCCAATGCCGACGCCGGAATACGCGGCGGCGCGCCGGAATCGGTCGCGCAGCGTCTCGTCATAGAGTCCGTCGAGTGACGGAAAGCGCGGGCCAAACTCATCGTCGTGGTCCCCGACCAGGGGATTGACGCCCATCATGTTGATATGGTCGGCGACGATCATAAGTCGTCCCGGCGGCAGCGTCGCTTTGAGGCCACCGGCCGCGTTGGTCAGAACCACCGCCTCGCAGCCGAGCAACCGCAAGGCGCGGATCGGCACACGCAAGCGATCGACCGGCGTGCCCTCGTAAAGATGCGCACGCCCCATCATGCAGGCGACCGGGACACTCTCGAAATACCCCAGCACCAGTTGACCGGCGTGGCCGGCGACCGCCGATTCCGGAAAGCCCGGAATGTCAACGTAGCCAATTCTAACCGTTGGCCGGATCGCCTCCGCCACGGCGCCGAGACCCGATCCAAGCACCAGGCCGAAGCGCGGTATGAGACCGGAGGCGCGCGCGGCGATCGCACTCGCTGCGTCGTGGGGCGAGCCCGGTTTCATGGCTTGCGCGGCAGATTTTCGGCCGAGAACGAATAAGGCAGCAACTCGCCGAGTGTGATCGTTTGACGCAAGCCATCGGGACCGCAAACATGAATCGGCGTGGCCGGCTCGGCGAACTCGGCGAGCCGCTGCCGGCAGCCGCCGCATGGCGTGCACAGACGATCGCCGCCGCCGACGACGACGATCTCGACGATCCTGCGGTCGCCGCCGGCGATCATCGCACCGATCGCCGACGATTCGGCGCACTGACCTTGCGGGTAGGCGGCGTTCTCGACATTACAGCCATCATAAAGTTTTCCGCTTTCGGCGCGGAGGCAACAGCCGACCGTAAAACGCGAATAAGGAGCGTAGGCATTATCCCGCGCGGCAAGCGCGCGGCGGAACATATCGTCGCGCACGACTCAGCGCTCCTTGACGTACGGCACGCCGATGGCGCGCGGCGCGACGGCTCGACCGACGAAGCCGGCGAGCAGCAGGACCGTCAGCACATAGGGCAGCGCCTGGATGAGCTGAACCGGAACGACGCCGACGAACGGTAGGCTGACGCCCTGAAGGCGCACTTGGACGGCATCGGTGAAGGCGAAGAGCAGGCACGCAAATAGCGTAGGCACGGGCTTCCACTTGCCGAAGATGAGCGCCGCCAGCGCCAAATACCCTTTGCCTGCCGACATGTCGCGAATGAAGCCGGCGTTGTGCGCGGTCGATAGATAGGCGCCGGCGATGCCGCAGAAAAATCCCGACAAAAGAACCGCGCGATAGCGCAGCAACGTGACGGAGATTCCGGCCGTGTCGACGGCGCTGGGGTTTTCGCCAACCGCGCGCAAGCGCAACCCAAAGCGCGTCCGGTAGACAAGCCACGCCACGAACGGCACCGAGAGGGCGCACAAGTAGACGAGGATATTGTGGCCGCTGACGATCTCCGAATATAGCGCGCCGACGATCGGAACGTCGGCAAGCGTCGTGGCGAACGGCAGATCGAACGGCGAAAACCGCTGATCGCCCTGAAGCTGCGGAGTCTGGCCGCCCTGGCGGAACCAGGCGTTTCCCAGCACGGGCGTGAGTCCGGCGACGACGATGTTGAGCGCCATTCCCGAGACGACCTGGTCGCCGTTGTGGGTGATGCAGGCAAAACCGTGCACCAGCGCCAACAGCAACGCCGCGAATATCGCCGCAAGCAGGCCCAGCCACGCCGAACCGGTGACGACCGCGGTCGCCGCGGCGGCGAACGCGCCTGCGAGCATCTTGCCCTCGAGGCCGATGTCGACGATCCCGGAGCGCTCGGAGAACAGCCCGCCAAGCGCCGTAAGCACGAGCGGCGTGGCGACGCGCAGTGTCGCGTCGAGCAGCAGAACGAGGATGAGCAACGTCTCGGCCACGGCTCAGGTTGCCGCGGCGGCGGCGAGTGGCGGGCGGCGCCGCAATAGGCGGGCCAGCGTCGGCTTGAACATGTTCTCGAGCGCGCCGCACAGGACGATGACGAGACCCTGGATGACCACGACCATCTCGCGCGTCAGCGTCGGAATCTCGAAGGCAAGTTCGGCCCCGCCCTGGTAGAGCGCACCGAACAGCGCCGCGGCGAGAAACACGCCGACGGGATGATTGCGGCCCATCAGCGCGACCGCGATTCCGACGAAGCCGTAGCCGGAAGTGAAATTGAGCAGCAGGCGGTGATGGACGCCCATGACCTCGTTGAGCGCGACGAAACCGGCAAGCGCGCCCGATAACGACATCGCAACGATGATGGTGCGCGCCGGTCGGATGCCGGCATAGACAGCCGCCGTCTCGTTGGCGCCAAGCGTACGAAGCGCATAGCCCCAGCGCGTGCGCCAGACGTAGATCTGGAACAGGGCGCAACACACAAGCGCCCAGGCGAAGGACAGGTTGAGCGGAGAGCGGCTGATCTCGACGCCAACGGCGGCCATGATCTCATGGGCGAACGGCAGCCATGTGTGGGACGCAAACTCGCGCGTCTCGGGGGATTGCTGGCCCGGCTTGATCATCACGTTGACCAGCAAGTAGGTCATCAACGCAGTGGCGATGAAATTGAACATGATGGTGGTGATGACGATATGGCTGCCGCGCTTGGCTTGCAGCCAAGCCGGAATCAACGCCCATCCGGCGCCGAAGAGCGCGGCGGCGGCGATCGCCAACGGCAATACGGCGACAAACGGCAGATCGCCGGCGGCGAGGCACAGCAGGGCGACGCCGAGCCCGCCGATATATGCCTGTCCTTCGCCGCCGATGTTGAACAGCCCGGCATGGAAGGCGATGGCGACGGCGAGACCGGTGAAGACGAAATTCGTCGTGTAGTACAGCGTGTAGCCGATCGCCTCGTGCGTCCCGACGGCGCCCCAAGCGAGGGCGGTTAGCGCGGCGAAGGGATTCTCGCCGACGGCGACGATGACCAGGCCCGAAATGAAGAACGCGACGGCAAGGTTGATCAGCGGCAGCAGGGCGACGCTGGCCCAGCGCGGCAGCGGATCGCCGGCCTGCACGGCGGTCACGCCGCCGCCTCGGCGGGTATGCCCGCCATCATTAGGCCCAACGAGCGCTCGTCGGCCGCCGCCGCTGCGATCTCGCCGACGATGCGGCCGTCGAACATGACGATGATGCGGTCGGCGAGCGACAAGATCTCGTCGAGCTCGACCGAAACGAGCAGAATCGCTTTTCCTGCGTCGCGCAGCGCCACAATGCGCTTGTGGATGAACTCGATCGCTCCGATGTCGACGCCGCGCGTCGGCTGGCCGATCAGCAGCAAATCGGGATTGCGGTTCATTTCGCGCGCCACGACGATCTTCTGCTGGTTGCCGCCGGAAAATGCATGGCAGGGCAAAAGCGGGTCGGGCGGTCGCACGTCGTAGTCCGACATCATCGCCGCGCAAGCGTCGATGATCGCGCGGCGATCCATCAGGATCGGCCCGTTATAGGCGGGATCGTCGTGATATCCGAGGATGGCGCTCTCGTTGGCGGCGAACGCCGTGATCAGTCCCATGCGCTGGCGATCTTCGGGTACATGACCCATCCCGAGCTTGCGCATCCCAGCGGCGGTGCGTTGGGCGAACCGCTCGGTGATATCGCGCCCCTTCCAGACGATGCGGCCGCCGGCTATCGCGCGGATTCCGGCGAGCGCCTCGAGCAACTCCGACTGGCCGTTTCCCGATACCCCGGCGATACCGACGATCTCGCCCGCCCGCACGGCGAAGCTTGCCTCCTTGACCCGCCTCACGCCCGTGGCGTCGTCGACCTGCAGGCGGTCGACCTCGAGCACCGGTGCGCCGACCCTCGCCGGCGCCTTGTCGACACGCAACAATACCTTGCGGCCGACCATGAGCTCGGCGAGCGCTTCCTTCGATGTCTGTGATGTCGGCAGGTTGGCGACCACCTTGCCGCGGCGCATTACCGTGACCGCGTCGGTGACGTCCAGAATCTCGCGCAGCTTGTGGGTGATCAGAATGACGGTCTTACCCTCGACGCGCAGCGCGCGAAGGATGCGGAAGAGATGATCGGCCTCCTGCGGCGTCAGCACGCCGGTCGGCTCGTCGAGGATCAGCGTCTCGGCGCCGCGATAGAGCGCCTTCAGGATCTCGACGCGCTGCTGACGGCCGACCGGAAGGTTAGCGACGATCGCGTCGGGGTCAACCTCGAGCTTGTATTCGCGCTCGAGCCGCTCGAGCGCGTCGCGAGCCTTGTCGCGGCCGGCGCCGAGCGTCGGACCTCCCTCGACGCCGAGCATGACGTTCTCGAGAACGGTGAACGTATCGACCAACATGAAGTGCTGGTGGACCATGCCGATTCCGGCCGCGATCGCGTCGTGCGGCCGGCGGATGTCGACCGTCTGGCCGGCGACGCGGACTTCGCCGGCGTCGGCCTGATAGTAGCCGTAGAGAATGCTCATCAGGGTCGACTTGCCGGCGCCATTCTCGCCGACGATGCCATGGATCGCGCCGGCCGCCACGCGCAACGACACGTCGTCGTTGGCGTGAACCGGCCCGAACCATTTATCGACGCCGATGAGCTCGACCGCCGCCGGCCGGCCGCTCGCATTATTGGCGAGCGGTTCGGCGGCGGCCTCGTTGGCGCCCGTCACTTGCGCGCGGTGTAATCGGTGACCTTGATCTTCCCGGAGATGATGTCCTGTCGGGCCTGGTCGATCTTGGCGCGCATCGCCGGCGTCAGCATTTTTTCATTATATTGATCGAGCGAATAGCCGACGCCGTTCTCGGCGAGACCGAGGACCTTGATGCCCGGATTCCATGTGCCGGCCTTGGCTGTCTTGAATGCATCGTATACCGCGAGATCGACCCGCTTGATCATCGAAGTGAGGATCGCGCCGGGATGAAGGTGATTCTGATTGCTGTCGACGCCAATCGCCAGCCGGCCGCGATCCTTGGCCGCCTGCAGAACGCCGAGGCCGGTGGCGCCGGCGGCGGCGTAAACGACGTCGGCGCCGCGGTCGAACTGGCTGCGCGCCAGCTCGCCGCCCTTGGTAGGATCGTTCCACGCCGCGGGCGTGGTCCCGGTCATGTTCTGGAAGACCTCCACCTGCGGGTTGACGTATTTGGCGCCTTCCTCGTAGCCGAGGGCGAACTTGCGAATCAGCGGTATGTCCATCCCGCCGACGAAACCGACCTTGCCGGTCTTGGAAGCGAGCGCCGCCGCCATGCCGACGAGGAAAGAGCCCTCGTGCTCCTTGAAGACGATGGATTGCACATTCGGCAGATCGACGACGGCGTCGATGATGGCGAACTTGGTCTGCGGGAATTCCTTCGCCACCTTTTCAAGCGACGACGCCTGCGCGAAACCAATCGAAATTACGATGCCGGCGCCGCGGCGCGCCATGTTGCGGATCGCTTGTTCGCGCTGGGTCTCGTTGGTGACCTCGAACTCGCGGTAGGCGATCCCGGATTCCTTCTTGTAACGTTCGGCTCCGTTATACGCCGCCTCATTGAACGATTTGTCGAACTTGCCGCCCATGTCGAAGATGACCGCGGGCGCGAAGTCCTGTGCGACGGCCGGCGTGGCCAAGCCGAACGCGAGCGCCGCCACAGCGGCGCGGATACGGGATTTCATCCGGTCAGGCTCCCTGTTGGTTCTTGTCGCCGGCGCGAAACGGCCGCCGGCCGACGATTGGCGATAGTAGAACCTTGGTGGGCCGGCCGGAAGGGGCGACCCTGCCACGAAGCCCATTGCCCGCCGTGAGCGCCGGACGTAGGCTTTGCCCCCCGAGGGGACGCGTCAGGCGCCGCTGCACGGCCCGCCGCCGAGGCCCGCTCGACAGGGGTGGACATTCATGCGCTCTTTATTCCGTGGTCGTTGGGTCGCGACGGCGCTCGTCGCGGCGGCGATCCTCGTCGTCGGTGCTGCGAACGCTGCGGCACAGAAGACGAAGCTCACCTTCCTGCATTTGAACGACGTGTATGAAATCAGCCCCAAGCAAGGCATCGGCGGTTTCGCCCCGCTGATGACGCTGCTGCGTCAGGAGCGGGCTCGGGCGCCCGAGGCGATCACGACGCTAGGCGGCGATTTGGTCGGCTCGTCGATGATGTCGGGCATCACCAAAGGTGCGCAAATGATCGAGCTCACCAACGCGATCGGTCTCGATGTCGCGGTGGTGGGAAACCACGAGCTTGATTTCGGCGTCGATGTCTTCAAGCAGCGGATGGCGGAATCGCGCTATCCTTGGCTGGCGACGAACATGACCGCCGCCGACGGCGCGCTATTCCCCAATACGCACTCCAGCCATATGCGCAAGGTGGGGGAAATCGCCATCGGCTTCTTCGGCCTGATCACGCCGGAAACCGAGCACCTGTCGAACACCGGGGCCGCGGTCAAGTATTTGCCCGTGTTAGAGACGGCGCGAGCGGCGGTCAAGCAACTCAAGGACCAGGGCGCCGATGTGATCGTCGCGATGACCCATCTCAGCCTCGCCGACGATCGGGCGCTCGCCAAACAGGTCAAGGGTATCGACATCATCCTCGGCGGCCACGACCACGATCCGATGACGATCTACGAGGGCGGCGTGTTCATTATCAAGGTGGGACACGACGCGCACTATCTCGGCGTCGCCGAATTCGAGGTCGACAAACAGAAGACCGACCGCGGCACGCGCGTCACGGTGCGGCCGACGACGTGGCGCTATCTGGCCACCGCGGGCGTCGCGGCCGATCCCGAGATCGCTGCGATCGTCAAGAAACACGAGGACAAACTCGACGTCGAACTCAAGGTGCCGGTCGGCAAGATCGCCGTCGAGCTGGACAGCCGCCGGGCGACGGTGCGGCAACGCGAGGCGGCGATCGGCAACCTGATCGCCGACGCCATCCGCGACTTCGTCAAGGCCGACGTCGCGGTCACCAACGGCGGCGGAATCCGCGGCGATCGTACGTACGAGCCGGGAACCACGCTCACCCGCAAGGACGTCCTGACCGAGCTGCCTTTTGGCAACATCACCGTCCTCATCGAGCTTTCGGGCGCCGAACTGCGCCAGGCGCTGGAGGAAGGGGTCAGCCAGGTCGAAGACCGCGCCGGACGCTTTCCGCATGTCTCGGGGATGCGGTTCACCTTCGACGCCAAGCGGCCCAAGGGAGCGCGAGTGCTGGAAGTGATGATCGGCGGCGCGCCGCTCGACGCTGGCGCCCGATATCGCGTGGCGACCAACGACTACATGTTCGAGGGCGGAGACGGTTACGCCACGCTAACGAAGGGCAAGGCGATCGTCGATAAGAGCGCCGGAACGCTCATGGCGTCGGTGGTGATGGACTACATCGCCCAGCGCGGCGAAGTCGCGCCGATGGTCGAGGGCCGCATTGTCGAACGGCAGTAATTTGCCATCCAAGATGCCCGACGATCTCCGGCCAGGCGACAGCGACGGCCTTATCGTCGTCGACGTCCAAAACGACTTTTGCCCAGGCGGCGCTCTGGCCGTGCCCGACGGCGACGCAGTCGTCGCGCCGATCAACCGCCTCGCCGATCGGTTCGCGCACGTCTTGCTGACGCAGGACTGGCACCCCAGAGGACACCTCTCCTTTGCCTCGAGCCACGCCGGCAAGGCGCCGTTCGAGACGACGAAAATGCCCTACGGCACGCAGGTCCTGTGGCCCGATCATTGCGTACAGGAAACGCACGGCGCGGCGTTTCATGCCCAGCTCGATCTGCCGCGCGCCGAGATCGTCATCCGCAAGGGATTTCGTCGCGAGATCGACTCATACTCGGCGTTCTATGAGAACGACCGCAAGACGCCGACCGGCCTCGCCGGGTATTTGCGCGAACGCGGCCTGCGACGACTGTTCATCGTCGGCCTCGCGACCGATTTTTGCGTCGCCTATTCGGCCGAAGACGCGCGTCGCGAGGGGTTCTCCGTGGTCGTCATCGGCGATGCATGCCGCGGTATCGATCTCGACGGCTCGCTCGCCGCCGCGATGGCGCGAATGCAGGCGGCCGGAGTCACGATCGCGCGCACGGCCGATTTCGGCTGAGCGGCGCCGCGCGACATCCGATGGAGCTATGGCGCGACTTCTGGAATCGCGCCAACCGCGTCTATGTCAACGATCGACACCGCGCGGTGCACTATCGCCAGGTCGCCGACGATATCCTGAGCGTATTGCCGCCGCGGCCTTGCTCGATTCTCGATTTTGGCTGCGGCGAGGCGCTTGATGCCAGGCGCGTCGCCGCACGCGCGGCGCGGCTGTATCTCTACGATTCCTCGGACCGGGTGGGCCATGGCTTGGCGGCCCGTTTCGCCGGCGATCGCGCGATCGTCGTGCTCGACGACGAAGCTTATGCCGCTCTGGCCCCGGCGAGCCTCGATCGCGTTGTCGTCAATTCGGTGATCCAGTACCTCTCCGAAGACGAGCTGCGTCTACGCCTCGCCGACTGGCGGCGCCTCCTGAAAGCCGACGGAGTCCTGGTTCTCGCCGACGTGATCCCGCCCGATGCCGGCATGGCGGCCGACGTTTCATCGTTGCTGACAACGGCATGGCGCCACGGCTTCCTCGCCGGTGCGTTGGCCGGTCTCGCCGCGACGCTGTTTTCGGATTATCGACGCGTCCGCGGCAAGATCGGATTATCGACCTATGACGAGCAACGTCTAACCAAGTTACTCCAGCCGATGGGATTCGCCATCGAGCGACGGCCGGTGAATTTCGGATTCAACGCGCGGCGGCGGACGTATTTTGCGCGCATGCGTCCTTGAAGCGCGCCAGCACACAACCGGCTTCAGCGAGGTCCGCGACGAATTCGTCGCCGGCGAAATAGCGGTTCTCTTCGTCGCGCTTTTCGACCACCATGTCGAATTCGGCGAGCGCCGCGTCCCCGTGACCCGGGTGGCACATCACGAGGAGCCCCGCGGGCGCCTCGGCGATGAAGCGGCGAAACAGCGCCCGATAGGGCGACCGCGGGTCGAAATTCTGCACGCCGGCAAATCGCGTGTTCGTCGGAATGTCGAGCGCCATCGCCTCGCGGCGGAGCGCGCGGCCCATCAAACTGATGACCGACGCTCGGATCGGCGCCACGGCGCGCCGCCGTATCGCCGCCAACGGCTCGTCGCCCACCCGGAGCCAGGCGCCCGATCCGGCGAGGCGGGCGCGGAACGCGTCGAGCACCGCCTCGCGTATGATCGGCAGTTGGTGGATGTGAAGGTGGCCGTCGACATGCGCCGGCGGCCGCCCGAGCACGCGGATGAAGGCGTCCAACTGACGGCCGATTTCGGCCTGGATCTCGTCGGCGTCGAGTGCGCCTGCGTACGCCGCGAGGGTGAGCCAGCCGAAGGACGGCGGCTTCCCCTCGGGCGCGATCCGCGGCATTGGCCCGAGCGGCGGCAATCCGGTCAATGAGATATGGATGCCGATGTCGGCGCGATCGGCGAACTCGCGCAAGCGCGCCCCTTCCTCGGACCAATAAGGGCTTGCCGCCATGCAGCTTGTCGCGCTGAGCCGGTCGGCGGCGAGCAACTCGCGAATGCCCGCGCTGACCCCCGGCGAGATGGCGTAATCGTCGGCGCATAGGATGATGGCCGTTGGCGCCCTGGCATCGGTCATTTTGGACGAACGCCTCGCGCCAGCAGGCCGGCGGGACCCACCGCCATTGACCGCGCCCGGAGCTTGCGGGCACGATTGCGCAAAATAACCGATCGCGGCATCGGAGGCACGAAGCGCTTGAACGTCCCGGAACCCGCCGCATCCAACCCGCTTTCGATTTCCATCGTCGTGCCGATGTACAACGAGGCGGCGAATGTCGCGTCTTTTTTCGGCCGATTGCTGCCGACGTTGGATCGGCTCGGGCTCGACTACGAGGTGGTGTGCGTCGACGACGGCAGCTCCGACGCTACGCGCGAACTGCTTCTTGCCGCGCGAGGCGAAACCCGGCGCGTCAAGATCGTCGGATTATCGCGCAATTTCGGCAAGGAAGTGGCCCTCACTGCCGGTCTGCGTTATGCGCGCGGCGCTGCGGTGGTGCCGATTGACGCCGATCTGCAGCATCCGCCGGAGCTGATTCCGGCGTTGGTCGAGAAATGGCAGGAGGGCTTCGACGTGGTTTACGCGGTCCGCCGCAGCCGCGCCGCCGACACTGCGCTGCGGCGGCTTTCGGCCCGGCTTTTCTATTGGATATTCGATCGTCTGTCCGACGTTTCGATGCCGCGCGACGCCGGCGACTTTCGCTTGCTCGACCGGCGCGTCGTCGACGTGATCAACACCATGCCCGAGCGTTCGCGCTTCATGAAGGGCATATTCGCCTGGGTGGGGTTCCGTCAGGTCGGCGTGCAGTTCGACCCCGACGAACGTTTCATCGGCAAGAGCAAATGGGGATTCGGACGCCTGTTCCACTACGCCGCAGACGCGCTCACCGCGTTCAGCAACTTCCCGCTGATCGCCTGGGGATATATCGGCGCCATCATCGCCTTCGTCTCGCTCGCCGCGGGCGCTTTCTTCATCGTGCGGACGCTAATTCTGGGCGTGGATGTTCCCGGCTATGCTTCGTTGATCGTCGCGGTGCTTTTCTTCGGCGGCATGCAGCTTCTCACGCTCGGCATCATTGGCGGCTATCTCGGCCGGGTGTTCGAGGAGGTCAAACGCCGCCCGCTCTACGTCGTGGCGGAAACGTGGGGGTTCGAGGAAGCCGGGTCCAGCTGACCAGTGCCGCGGGCCTCAGCGCACCATCGAGGCGTCGCTGATCGCCCCCGGGTGCACCCGTTCCTCGGCGGGGCCGGTCGCCTTGAGGCGTTCAGGGTGAAAAACCTTGAGTGCACGGCGATCCTTGACCACGCTCAAGACCGCGCCGTCGCGCCCGACGGTGATGAACGGATCGCCCTCCAGCGATTCGTCGCAATCGAGCCGCGTGGTCGAGATGTAGAAATCCGCCTCGAGTTCGTTGCCGGTCCACTCGAGGTAGGGCGGGAAGAAATAACTGGCGGACACGCCGCTGGAGCACACGGCGACCTTGTAGGACACTGCGGGCGCCCCGGACTCCCTCTCGCGCTCCAACTGCTCGACCAGGAGATCGACCGCCTCGGCGTAGGAATTGCCCCAGTAATCGAGTTCGAAGCGGTTCTCGGCGCCTTTCACGCCGCCCGTGAGCGCGTTGTAATAGACATACTGGTCGGGATGGAGGCTGACGAGGGCATAAAGTTGCGCCCCCAATCCGACGCCCAGCAGGGTTCCAAGCCCGGCGACAACCGGGCGTCCGCCGCGCGCCGCGCGGGTGAAAATCCAGTCGGCGGTAAGCGCCGCGATGGCGGCCAACGGCGGAACGACGAACAGAAAGTGGCGGATCGAGTCGTAGGTCACCGGCCGCTGGACAAGAAAATAGACGAACGGCAGGAGCGCCGCGGCGGTCAACATGGCGAACCCGCGCACGCGCGCGTCGACCGGCGCCCGCAGCCGGCGCGCAGCCACGCCGATGCCGATAGGAAGGGCCAGCGCCAGTAGCGCGAGGATCGTTTCCGGCAGTTTGACGGCGAAATACACCGGCAGGTAATCTGCCGGTAAATTCATGGAGTTGACGAGGCGTCCCTCAAACAGAACATCAATGTTCCAAGCGATATGGGAGAACAACTGCAGGGCCTTGATCGGGTTGCCGATCGGGTCTTGTTGCGCCCACGGCCAGCAGACCAGCATGACCGCGTAGGCGATTAGGCCGGCCGGGACGAAGGATCGGTAAAGAATTCGAGCGAGATGGCGAGCCGCCGCGATGGCCCCCATGCGCGGCCAAGCTTCGGCCAGCACGTACGCGGCGAACGGCGCGGCCATATAGACCAGCGCAATCACGCCGCCGATGCGTATGCCGAGCGTCAGGCCAAGCACGGCGCCGAGTTTTACGGCGTGCTGCCATGGCGTGGCAGGCCACGCCGCGGCCATCCGTGTGGCGTAGTACAGAGTCCAGGTCATCGCCGTGGCGAACGGGATGTCCTTCGGATTGAAGTACATGTGCCCGTACCACACCGGTGTCAGCAGCAGCAGCGCCGCGGCGATCAAGGCCGCCCGGCGGCCGCCGAGGCTATCGGTCAGCTTCCAGCAGCCGACCACGCCGAGCAGACCGACCAACGCGTTCGCCAAATGCGAAGTCTCGAACCAACCGAAGGGAGAGATGGTGTTGAGCAGCGCGACGACGCCGTCGAACGCGCCGCCGTAAAGGTACAAATTGTGAAATGTCAGTACCGTTCGATCGGCGAAAAAACTCGCGTAATAGGCGAGCACATGCTTGCCATTGGCACGATGGTAGAACTCGTCCCAGGTGACCCCATAATCCTGAAACGTGGCGGCAATGATCAGAAGGGCCGCGATCAGTCCCGCCCAGGCGAGGCGCAGGTAGATCCTGTCGTCCGTTGCGCTATTCATGTACCCCCAACGACCGAGCCGGACGGGTTATTTCTTGGCTTGGCCGGCCGCTTGGCCGATGGCGTGCCGTTAACCCTGTAAAC
>DATFES010000569.1:0-6905 GCA_035250945.1 Alphaproteobacteria bacterium
GGACGGGTGCTGCGCGGCGCGTCAGGCAAATCATATCCCTGGGGCCGATACCTAACCTCTAGGGAGCTGTCCCTACCGGGACCGTGGTCTCGGCACATGGCGCCCACCTGCGTTAAGCGGGCCGCAGAGGATAGAACCGCCAACGGCCGATGCGGCCCCGTCCAGCCATCCTTCCCACGATTCCGATGAGCGAAATCTCCGACGACAAGCGCGCGCTCCGCGCCCAAGCGATCGCGGCGCGTCGGCTGGCTCACCAACGCGACGGCGCAGCCGCCGCAGCGCGCGTCTCCGAGTTGGCGTTGCGCTCCGTGCCGTTCCCGCCAAATGCGATGGTTGCGGGTTACTGGCCGATCGGCGAGGAGCTCGATGTGCGGCCGCTGCTCGCTGGACTCGCCGCACGAGGATACGTGACGGCGCTGCCGGTGGTGACCGCGCGGCGCGCGAAGCTGATCTTTCGCCGCTGGCGCGAAGGCGACGGTCTGGATCCCGGCATGCATGACATCCTGGCGCCGCAATCGACCGCGCCGGCGGTCGATCCCGACGTGCTGATCGTGCCGCTTGTCGCATTCGATTCAGGCGGCTATCGCCTCGGTTACGGCGGCGGATACTACGATCGCACGCTGGCCGGCCTCCGCGCGGCCAAGAAAATTCTCGCCGTCGGCGTCGGCTTCGCGGTACAGGAGTTCCCCCGTCTGCCGCGCGGACCCGACGATCAGCGTCTCGACTGGATCGTCACCGAAATCGCCGCGCGGGCGATCGACGCCAACCGGTGATGGGCGCATGAAAGTATTGTTTTGCGGCGATATCGTGGGACGCGCCGGCCGCGACGTGGTGGTCGACAACATGCCGGAGCTGCGACGCCGGCTCGAACTCGATTTCGTCGTCGTCAACGGCGAGAACGCCGCCGGCGGCTTCGGCATCACCGACAAGATCGCCCACGATTTCTATTCCGCCGGCGTCGACTGCATCACCACCGGCAACCACGTCTGGGCACAGCGCGAGACCATCGCCTATATCGACGGCGACCCACGTCTGTTGCGGCCGCTCAACTTCCCGAAGGGCACGCCGGGGCGCGGCATCGGCGCCTACCAGACCAAGACCGGGCGCAAGGTGGTGGTCGCCAACGTCATGTGCCGCCTGTTCATGGATCCGCTCGACGATCCCTTCGCCGGCCTCGAGACATTGTTCCAGCAGCACTCGCTCGGCGGTAGCGCGCAGGCGATCATCGTCGACGTGCACGGCGAGGCGACGTCGGAAAAGATGTCGCTCGGCCATCTTTGCGACGGCCGCGCATCGCTCGTCGTCGGCTCGCACAGCCATGTCCCGACCGCCGACGCGCAGATCCTGCCGCGTGGCACCGGCTACCAGAGCGACGCTGGCATGTGCGGCGACTACGATTCGGTCATCGGCATGAAGAAAGAGATCGCCATGGCCCGCTTCATCCGCAAACTGCCGGGCGAGCGGCTGGTTCCGGCCGAAGGACCGGCGACGTTGTGCGCGATTTACGCCGAGCTCGACGACAAGACCGGGTTTACCCGCATGATCGCGCCGCTGCGATTGGGCGGCCGTCTCGCCGCCGCATGGCCCGTCTGAGGCAGGGCGGCGCCCCTTGGCGGCCTCCGTCAGCGTCAAATTCTCGCCATATTGAATTGGTAGCGAGGCGGCGAGGACTATGACATTTCACCAGATTTGGTATATCTTGAAAGCCTAAAACCATAGCGGTTGTGGTCTCGAAAGATTGTTAGGAATCAACACGCGACTCCGGGGACGCGCGGCAGATGGCCGGCCATTCGCAGTTCAAGAACATCATGCACCGCAAGGGCAAGCAGGATGCCAAGCGGGGCAAGCTTTTCACCAAGCTGATCCGCGAGATCATGTCGGCGGCACGCAACGGTTTGCCCGACATCAATTCGAACCCGCGGCTTCGCGCCGCCGTGATGGCGGCGCGGCAGGCCAACATGTCCAAGGACACGATCGACCGCGCGATCATGCGCGGCGCCGGCGGCGGCGAGGGAGCCGATTTCGAGGCGATCCGCTACGAGGGATTCGCGCCGGCGGGCGTTGCGCTGATCGTCGAGGCGCTCACCGACAATCGCAACCGCACGGCCAGCGAAGTGCGCTCGATCTTCGCCAAGGCGGGCGGCACGCTGGGCGACGCAAACTCGGTATCGTTCAAGTTTCAGCGCCAGGGCGTGATCGCCTATCCGGCCGCCGCCGCCACGCCCGAAGCGATGTTCGAGGCGGCGCTCGACGCGGGCGCCGAAAACGTCGAGTCCGGGGGCGCCGGGCACGAGGTACTCGCCGGCGTCGACGATTTCGCCCAGGTGCGCGACGCGCTCGAGGCGAAATTCGGCCCCGCCGAAAGCGCCAAGCTGCAATGGCGTCCGATGACGACGGTTGCGCTCGACGAGGCGACGGCGAAGACCGTGCTGTCGCTGATCGAAGCGCTCGAGGACAGCGACGATGTCCAGTCCGTCTACGCCAACTTCGAGGTGGCCGACGACGTGATGGCGCGTCTCAGCGCGTAGCGCATGGCGATGCGTCTCATCGGCCTCGACCCCGGCCTTCGTGTCACCGGCTGGGGAATTATAGACGTCGAGGGCACCAGCTTGCGACATGTCGCCAATGGCTCGATCGCTTCCGAATCGTCCCGCGCCACGGCCGAGCGCCTGGCGCAGCTCTACGACGGATTGAACGCCGTGATCGAGCGTCATCGCCCAAGCGCGGCGGCGATCGAGGAGACGTTCGTCAACAAGAACGCCGGTTCGACGCTGAAGCTTGGCTTGGCGCGCGGCGCGGCGCTTCTGGCGCCGGCGCTGAGCGGGCTCACCGTCGCCGAATATTCGGCGAACGCCATCAAGAAGGCCGTCGTCGGCGTCGGCCACGCTGGCAAGGAACAGGTGCAGATGATGGTTCGCCGTCTCCTGCCGGGCGTGGCGATCGCCAGCGCCGACGCGGCGGACGCGCTGGCCGTCGCGATATGCCACGCGCATCATCAGCAAACGCTGGGCGCGTGGGCGCGCGCATTGAGCGCGGCGGCGGGAGGGCGGCGATGATCGCCAAGCTCAGCGGAATCCTCGACCGTGTCGGCCGCGATCATGCGGTGATCGATGTCGGCGGCGTCGGTTATCTGGTGCGTTGTTCGTCGCGAACCCTGGCGAATCTTTCCGGCGTCGGCGCGCCGGTCAGCCTCGCCGTCGAGACGATGGTCCGCGAGGACGCGATCGAACTCTATGGTTTCGCCGAGGCGTCCGAGCGCGACTGGTTCCGTCTGCTGCTTACCGTGCAAGGAGTCGGCGCGAAGGTGGCCATGGCGCTGTTGTCGGCGTTGGCGCCCGACCAGCTCGCGAGCGCGCTCGCGTCGGGCGACAAGGCGATGCTGGCCCGCGCCGACGGCGTCGGCCCCAAGCTCGCCAATCGCCTGGCGAGCGAGCTCAAGGAGAGGGCGACGGCGCTTGGCGCGATCGTCACGCTGCCGGTGTCGGGCGCAGGTGTCGCGCCGGCCGGCGCCGCAGCCGACGCCGTCTCGGCGCTGATCAACCTTGGCTACCGTCGCGGCGAAGCGCTGGGCGCGGTCGAGCGCGCGGTAAAGCGGCTCGGGCCCGGCGCGCGCGTCGAGGCGTTGATTCCGGCCGGGCTTAGAGAGCTTGGCGCGTGAGCGAAGCGCGCAAGATCGGCCCCGAGTTCTCCGACGTCGACGCCGGCGAAGCGAGCCTGCGGCCGCTGACACTGGGCGAATTCATCGGCCAGCGCCAGATACGCGAAAATCTCCGCGTCTTTATCCAGGCGGCGCGCGAGCGCGCCGAGGCACTCGATCACGTGTTGCTCCACGGCCCGCCCGGCCTCGGCAAGACGACGCTCGCCCAAATCATCGCCCGCGAGCTTGGCGTCGGATTCCGCGCTACGTCGGGTCCGGTGATCGCGCGCGCCGGCGATCTGGCGGCGATCGTTACCAACCTGCAGCCGCGCGACGTGTTGTTCATCGACGAAATCCACCGCTTGTCGCCTGCGGTCGAGGAAATCCTTTATCCGGCGATGGAGGATTATCAGCTCGACTTGATCATCGGCGAAGGGCCGGCGGCGCGGTCGGTGCGCATCGATCTGCCGCCATTCACCCTGGTCGGGGCGACGACCCGCTCCGGTCTGGTGACGACGCCGCTGCGCGAACGATTCGGCATTCCGCTACGCTTGAACTTTTACACCGCCGCCGAACTCGAGGAGATCGTCAAACGCGGAGCGCGCGTGCTTGCCTTCGAGTTGACGCCCGATGGCGCCGTCGAGATTGCGCGGCGCGCGCGCGGCACGCCGCGCGTCGCCGGGCGGCTCTTGCGGCGGGTACGCGATTTCGCGGCCGTCGCCGGCGTGGCCCCCGTCGATCGCCAAGCGGCGGACGCAGCGCTTCATCGCCTCGAGGTGGACGCGCTTGGGCTCGATGCAATGGACCGCCGCTACCTGTCATGCATCGCCGCCAACTACGGCGGCGGGCCGGTCGGACTCGAAACGCTCGCAGCCGCGCTCGCCGAAGAGCGCGACACGATCGAGGACGTGATCGAGCCCTATCTGATCCAGGAAGGGCTGACGCAGCGCACGCCGCGCGGCCGCGTCCTGGCCGATAAGGGATGGCGGCACCTCGGGCTGACGCCGCCGCCGGGCGCCGCAGCGCAGCTCGATCTGTTGCGCGGAAGCGGTCAAGCGGGCGAGGCGGATCGCGATGGCTGAGGCCCACATTTTTCCGTTGCGCGTCTATTACGAGGATACCGACGCGGCAGGCATCGTCTACTACGCAAATTATCTCAAATTCGCCGAGCGGGCCCGCACCGAGATGTTGCGGGCGCACGGCGTCGAGCAGCGCCTGCTGCTGCGCGAGACCGGCGTCGGATTCGCCGTGCGACGCTGCGAGGTCGAATATTTGGCCCCGGCCTTCCTCGACGATCGCCTCGAGGTCCATACGCGGCTGACGGCGGTGCGCGGCGCCTCGGTCGAGGCCGAACAGACGGTTCGCCGCCTCGCCGCACGGCTCGCCGAGCTCCGCGTCCGGGTCGCTTGCGTCGATCGCGACGGCCGTCCGGCGCGCCTGCCCGCCGCCGTCGCCCAGGCGCTGAAAAACGTCACAGTTACGCCATCTTTTTCACGAAAAATCGGATCAATCGGAAAGCGAGAATCGAATGGATAGAGCGGTCGAAGCGGCCGCGCTGGCGGGAACCGCCGCGGCGCAGCAACTGTCGGTGTGGGGGTTGTTTCTCAACGCCGACATCATCGTCAAACTGGTGATCGTGGCGTTGGTCCTCGCTTCGTTCTGGAGCTGGGCGATCATCTTCGAGAAATGGCTGCGGCTGCGCCGCCTGCAGCGGCTGGCCAATGATTTCGAGGACACGTTTTGGTCCGGCGGCTCGCTCGAGGATCTATACGATCGCATCGGCGATTCGCCGGCCGATCCGATGTCGGCGATGTTCGGCGCGGCGATGCGCGAATGGCGACGTTCGGCGGCGCGCGGCGCGGCGATCGTCTCGCAGATGCGCGCCGGCCTGGCGCAGCGAATCGAGCGCGTGATGCAGGTGACGCTGTCGCGCGAGATGGACCGCGTCGAACGGCAGATGACGTTTCTCGCATCGGTCGGCTCGACGGCCCCCTTCATCGGCTTGTTCGGCACGGTGTGGGGCATCATGAACAGCTTTCACGCGATCGGCGTCAGCAAGAACACCAGTCTTGCGATCGTCGCGCCGGGAATTTCCGAGGCGCTGTTCGCCACCGCGCTCGGCCTCGTCGCGGCGATTCCGGCGGTGATCGCCTATAACAAGTTGTCGAGCGAGCTTGCCCGCTACGCCGGTCGCCTCGAAGCGTTCGCCAGCGAGTTCGGCGCGATTCTGTCGCGCCAACTCGACGAGAAGGGGTGAGGCAATGGCGGGCTCGCTGATCCATGCCCCGCGCCGTCTCGGGGCTAGCCGAAGACGACCGCTGGTCGCCGACATCAATGTCACGCCGTTCGTCGACGTCATGCTGGTGCTTTTGGTCATCTTCATGGTGACCGCGCCGCTGCTCACCGCGGCGGTCGATGTCGATTTGCCCCAAACCCATGCGGCGCAAGCGACCGGCCAGGACGAGCCGCTCGTGGTGTCGATAAACGCCGCCGGCAAATTGTTCCTCCAGGAGACCGAGCTCGACGCCGATGCGCTGATCGCGCGTCTGCAAGCGATCACCGCCAACAAGCCCGATCAGCGCATCTTCGTGCGCGGCGACAAGGCGCTCGCCTATGGCAAGGTGATGGAGGTGATGGGGACCATCTCGGGCGCTGGGTTCACCAAGGTCGCCCTGGTCGCCGAAGTGCCGAACGTGCCGGAGCCGCGGCGCGGACAGCGTCGGACGAACCGTTGATCCATGGCGGCCGCGCAGCCGATGGCCGTGGCGGAGACGCGGCTGCAGATGGGCCGGCCGGCGGTCTATTCGGCTGCGCTCCACCTCGCCGTCTTTATTCTCGCCTGGTTCGGCCTGCCGCAACTGTTCCGGCCGGAGATCGCGCCCGAGACGCCGCTGGTGGTCGAGGTACTGCCGCTTGCCGATCGGACCAACGTCAAGCCACAGCCGCCCCAGCCCAAGCCTGAGCCAATACCCGAACCGCCGAAGCCTGAGCCGCCCAAGCCCGAACCGCCAAAGCCGGAACCGCCTAAGCCCGAGCCGCCGAAGCCGGAGCCGCCAAAACCGCCGCCGCCGCCGCCACCAGCGCCCCCACCGCCGCCGGCCATTCTGCCTCCGCAGCCGCAGCCGAAGGCGGAGCTTCCGGCCCCGCCACCGCCCAAGCCCGAGCCGCCGAAACCCGAACCGCCGAAGCCGCAGGCGCAGCCAGCGCCGCCGGCGCCCAAGCCGCCGCCCAAGCAGGCGTTCGATCTCGACTCCGTGCTCCGCGACCT
>DATFES010000125.1:0-2463 GCA_035250945.1 Alphaproteobacteria bacterium
ACACGGCGGCCGATCTCAACGCCGAACGGGCGCCCGACGGCGAAGAATTGTGGTATGCCCGCGCGCGGCTTCATCTCGAATGCCGGGCCGCCGGCGTCGTCTCGGTCGATTGTCCCTACACGTTCGCCGACGCCAAGGGGGCGCTCCGTGAGGCGCGCCAGGCGTGCCGGCTGGGGTACTCGGCGAAGAGCGCCGTGTCTCCGGCTCACGTCGCGGCGATCAATCGCGTTCTCACTCCGTCGCCCGCGCAAATCGCCACGGCGCGCCGTACCGTCAGGGCCTTCGAAACGGCGCGAGCCAAGGGCAAAGTCAACGTGCGGCTCGGGGCACGACTGGTCGAACTGCCGATCTACCTAAACGCCAAACGTCTGCTCGAACGCGCACGAATGTTTGGCGAGTGAGCGCATGCGAAGTCGGCAGCAAGCGTTTTCGGCAGGCGAGATTTACGCGTCCTCTACCGACGCGCGCCCGAGCCTGCGGCTAACTGGTCAGCGCTTTTGGACCCATCGGCCGGATTCCTCGAGGAACCATGTCCCGGGCGGAGCCGATTTGAGAATCTCCGCCGCATAGACGCGGCCGATTTGCTCGACCGGCACGCGCTCGGCCGTCGCGCGTTGGGAATAGACCGCTCGCCGCTCGGCGTTCACCTTATCGACGATCGGCGCCAGCCTGGCGGCCTGCGCGCGGTCGCGCACCACGGCGTATCCATCGTAGCGCTCTCCGACCGCGCCGCTGCGGCGCGGTTCGTCGAGAACGCGATCTTGCGCCGCCGCGCCGACGGCGATCAACGCCAGCGATATCGTCAAGATACTTCGGCGCGATACGCTAGAAAATCGGCTTTGTCGCGACATCTTCCTTGGCCTTTTCCTCGACCCGCAGCCTGACATCGGCGTCGAGTTTAATGTTCAGGTTGATGGTGATCGGCTCCTTCGGCGGCTCGACCCGAACGGTCGGCGTGCAGGACGCCGTCATGATGACGGCTGACAGCAACACCGCTGAGACAAGAATACGGATCACGGCTTGGCCTCCCAAGCGCCGGCGATACGCACGAACACCGAGACTATACTAGGTCAGCACGGCCCGGGCACTGCCTCATCTGCCCGCCGCGCCCTTGAGCAACTCCGTGGCCGCCGCGTAACCATCGATAAAGATCGTGGCCAAGCGATCGAAGTTGGTCTCGAGCCGTATGTTGAGGTTGAACGGGTGTCCGTCGAGCACCGCGGGATTCGCGCCTTTGAGGTGGACCAGCAAGCTGCCGTCGCCCGTCGCGGACCGATCGAGGGTCATCGTCAGCTCGGTGTAATGAAAGTCGGCGAGCGCATCCTGCAACAGCTTCAGCGTGTCGCCGGCTGCGGCATCGGTCGCGGCGATCGCGCCTTGCAGCCCGGCTCCAGAATAGCGCACGATTCCGCGACCCTTGGCCGCAAGGCGACCATCATGGATCGCGACGCCGTTGGCGGCGACATGGACCGGAATCCGACCGTCGAGCGCGCCGGAGCCGCTAAGACCGTCTACGCCGATCAAGCGCAGCAACGCGCCAAGGTCGACCGCGCGGATCTCGAGCGCCGCGTCGAACGGCCGGCCAGATTCGATGGCCGCGCCGGCGAGAACAAGCGTCCCGCCGGCGATGGCGTAGCTGGCCTCATTGATCCGTAAGCGATTTCCCGCGCTCAGGCTGAACAGAAGGTCGAACGGGCCCGGCGGCAGCGACGCGATTTGCACGCTGGCTCGCAGGCGTTGCGGCGCCGGGGTGCGGAGTGGAACGAGCGAATCGAACGTCAGTCTACCGTTCAACGCGCTCACCTGCGCGATGCCGCTTTCGAAACTAACGTCGTCGAGGACGGCGATATGCGACTGTGTAAACGCTCGGCCATGCCAGGACAGCACGCTCCGAGCGGAAACCGCACCCCCGACCTCACGCGGTCCGCCGGCCAAGGCCGCAAGAAGATCGCTCGGCTGCCGCTCGCCCGGTTTGAATCGTACCGGCGCCACCTCGATTGTAACGGCGCCGCGTTGGGCGGCGAGATTGTGCGAGCCGCGGATCGTCACCGTCAGCGCGCGGTCAGACGATTGCGCGCGGCCCGAAAACGTCAACTCGCCGCCCGCTCGACGGCCATCCAGCGCGATTTTCAGCGGCCGCCATCCAGCCGGTGTCGATCGATCGCGCAATTCGGCTTGGAGGGTGGCTGAAGCTAGGTCCGGCGCAGCCGATCCGGTGACCGCGACGCCAGTCAGCGCGACGCCGTGCGCCGGCAGCGCGAGTTCGGCGCCGGCAATTTCGACGACAAGCTGACGATCCCGAAGCGCCGAACGCCAGGTCGGCAGCGTGGCGGTCATGCGCGCGCTCGGTCCGCTCGTCGGCTGGACCAGCGCGTCGAGCGCCGCTTCGCCGCTCGCTTCGCCATCGGCGCCCCAGCGCATCGACGTTGCGAGCGAGACGGTGGCGCGTCCCAGTTCGGTCGT
>DATFES010000581.1:0-2318 GCA_035250945.1 Alphaproteobacteria bacterium
TCAAGGAAATCGGCTTCGAAGGGTTGGTGAATCCGCTGAACCTGAGCTGCAATGATCACGAGGGCGTGCAACAGGCGCGCATCTTCCAGTGGGACGGCAAGCAGTGGGTGTTCCAGACCGAATGGCTGCAAGCCGACATGAAGGTCGTCCGACCGATGTACGCCGATGCGGCGAAGAAATACGCCGCCGAAAAGAAGATCACGCCGCGCGATTGCAACAAGGAGAGCTGATCCGCCGGCGCGATTTCGATATCTGTCCGGACCTGGGGGCGGGTCGATGACCCGCCCCCGCACGTTTGAAATCATCACCATCCGCTGGGACCCATGACCGAAGCCGCCGCTCAACTCGAGACCGAGATGACCCAGCCTGCAGCGGTCAAGCTTCTGCAGGTGAACAACATCGAGGTGATCTACAATCACGTGATTTTGGTGCTCAAAGGGGTAAGCCTGACGGTCCACGAGGGCGGCGTGGTCGCGCTTCTCGGCGCCAACGGCGCCGGCAAGACGACGACGCTGAAGGCTATCTCGAGCCTGCTGCGAGCCGAACGCGGCGAGGTGACCAAAGGCTCGATCGAATATCGCGGCGAACGGATCGACCGCCTGACGCCCTCGGAGCTGGTCAAGCGCGGCGTCATCCAGGTGATGGAAGGGCGGCACTGCTTTGCCCACCTGACGGTCGAAGAGAACCTGCTTACCGGCGCCTTCACGCGGCGCGATGGACGCGGCGCCGTGACGGAGGATCTCGATCGCGTCTATCGCTATTTTCCACGCCTCAAGGAGCGCCGCAAATCGACCGCCGGCTACACCTCGGGCGGCGAACAGCAGATGACGGCGATCGGGCGCGCCTTGATGTCGCGTCCAAAGATGATCCTGCTCGACGAGCCATCGATGGGTTTGGCGCCGCAATTGGTCGAAGAGATCTTCGAGATCGTCACGCGGCTCAACGTCGAGGAGAAGGTCAGCATCCTGCTCGCCGAACAAAACACCAACATGGCGCTGCGCTACGCCCATTACGGCTACATCCTCGAGAACGGACGCGTCGTGCTCGACGGGTCGGCCGCGGAGCTGCGCGGCAACGAGGACGTAAAGGAGTTTTATCTCGGCCTTTCGGCCTCCGGCCGGAAAAGCTACCGCGACGTCAAGCACTACAAGCGCCGCAAGCGCTGGCTGGCGTGACCCGGGATCCGGGTCGCCGGCATGGATGTTCCGGATCGCTTCTAGGCGGACGATGACGATGTCCGGTCCGTATTTCGACGAACTCGAGACGCGCGAACCGGCGCACCGCGAGCAGGCGCTGTTCGCCGCGCTTGGCGAACAGATCGCCAACGCCAAGGCCAATGCCCCGGCGTTCGCGCGAATTCTCGAGGGCGTCGATCCGCAGTCGGTCGGCGACCGCCAGGCCCTCGCCGGTTTGCCGATCACCCGCAAATCCGAGCTGACCGACCGCCAGAAGAAGACCCACCCCGAGCGCGACCCGTTCGGCGGGCTCACCGCGGTGTCGACCGGCGGGCTTGCCCGCCTGTTCGCCTCGCCAGGGCCGATTTACGATCCCGAGGCGATGCGCCCAGATTATTGGCGGCTCGCCCGCGCGCTATACGCCGCCGGATTTCGCCGCGGCGAGGTCATTCATAACAGTTTCTCCTATCATCTCACCCCGGCGGGATCGATGCTCGAGACGGGCGCGCACGCCATCGGCTGCGCCGTCGTTCCGGCCGGGGTGGGCAACACCGAGGTCCAGGTGCGCGTCATTACCGACATTCGCCCGAGCGGCTATGTCGGCACGCCGACCTTCCTCAAGATCATTCTCGACAAGGCCAAGGAGCTGCAGGTCGACGTCACCTCGATCAAGCGCGCCCTGGTTTCGGGCGAGGCGCTGGCGCCAAGCCTTCGTGCCGAGCTCAAGACGTCGGGCGTTGAAGTGCTGCAATGCTATGCCACGGCCGATCTTGGCCTGATCGGCTACGAATCGCGGCCGGGCGAGGGGCTCATCGTCGACGAATGGATCATCGTCGAGATCGTCCGCCCCGGCACCGGCGATCCGGTCGGCGAAGGCGAGGTCGGCGAGGTCGTCGTGACGACGCTCAACCCCGATTACCCGCTGATCCGGTTCGCCACCGGCGACCTTTCGGCGATCATGCCGGGAACGAGCCCGTGCGGCCGAACCAACGCGCGCCTCAAGGGCTGGATGGGGCGGGCCGACCAGATCACCAAGGTGCGCGGCATGTTCGTCCATCCGAGCCATGTCGCCGACGTGATCCGCCGCCACAAGGAAATCGCCAAGGCGCGGCTCGTCGTGACCAGGCAGGAGCAGAACGACGA
>DATFES010000128.1:0-7131 GCA_035250945.1 Alphaproteobacteria bacterium
CGACGCCGGGCTGAAACGGGTCGGTACCGCGATTTTCATGCGCCAAAAGTAAGCGGCGATCGCGCGGCGATCGTTCATGCGGTCGAGCCCGCGACGGAGTCTCGCCGAAGCAGCAAGCCCGCCGCGACGACTAGGCAAAACACCACCAGCACGAGGATCGTCGCCAGGGCGTTGATCTGCGGGGACAGGCCGAGGCGTACGCTCGAGTAGATGATCATCGGCAGCGTGGTGGCGCCAGGGCCGGTCACGAAGCTGGCGATCACCAGATCGTCGAGCGACAGTGTGAAGGCAAGCAGCCACGCCGCGGCGAGCGATGGCGCGATCATCGGCAAGGTGACCGCCAGCAACACCGTCCGCGGCCGGGCGCCGAGATCGAGCGCCGCTTCCTCGATCGAGCGGTCGAGGGTCGCAAGTCGCGCCTGGACGATAACCGCCACATACGCCATGCCGAACGTCGCGTGCGCAATGACGATGGTGATAAAGCCGCGCTCGCCGGGCCAGCCGAGCGCCTGGTCGAGCGACACGAAGAGGAGCAGCAGCGACAGTCCGGTGATCACCTCCGGCATGACCAGCGGCGCGGCCAACATGCCGGCGAAAAGCATCCGGCTCGGAAAGCGCCCAGCGCGTGTCATCGTCAGGGCGGCGAGCGTCCCGAGCACGAGCGCGATCGTCGCCGACGTTGCGGCGATCGCCAGCGATAGCCATGCCGATTCGAGGATCCGTTCGTTCTCGAGCAACTCGCCGTACCAGCGGAACGAAAATCCCGTCCATACGGTCACCAGCCGCGAATCGTTGAACGAATACGCCATCAGCAGCGCGATCGGCACATAGAGAAACGCCAGGCCCGTGACGAGCCACAATGTCCTTGCCGGCGAGACGCGAGCGTTCATTGCCGATCTCGCCGCCGCGACGCCGAGCCGGTGGATTCGACGCGCTGCCACCAAACGATTGGCGCCACGAGAAGAACCAGCGTTGCGACCGCGAGCGCCGAAGCCGCCGGCCAGTCGCGATTGGAGAAGAATTCGTTCCACAGGACCCGGCCGATCATCGGCGTGCCCGGCCCGCCGAGCAGATCCGGGATCACGAACTCGCCGCTCGCCGGAATGAACACGAGTAGGCACCCGGCGACGACCCCCGGCAACGACAGCGGCAAGGTGACGGCGAAAAACGCGCGTGGAGGCCGACAACCAAGATCGGCCGCCGCCTCGAGCAGCGTCCAGTCGAGCCGCGCCAGGGTGGCGTAGATCGGCAACACCATGAATGGCAGGTACGAATAGACGATGCCGAGATGCAGCGAGAACTCGTTGTTGATGAGCGGGAGAGGCTCCGATATGGCGCCCAACGCGATGAGCGCGCTGTTGACAAGGCCGGTCGGCCGCAGCAACGCCATCCACGCGTAGACCCGGATGAGGAACGACGTCCAAAACGGGAGGACCACCAGCAGGATCAGTATGGCGCGCCAGCGTTGCGGCGCCCGCGCGATGGCGTAGGCCATGGGATAACCGATCAACAACGCGGCAAGCGTCGCGGTCAACGCGATGCGAAGCGAGTTGATCAACGCCGCGACATACAGGTCGTCGCCAAGCAGCAAGCGGTAATTGTCGAATGTCGCGCGCATAACCACCGCGCCGTCTTCGGCAAATCCGATCGCCGCCTCGTAGGGCGGGCTGGCGTCGATGGCGCGCGAGAGGCTGATCAGCAGCACGATCGCCAGCGGAGCAAGAAAGAAGAGCAGCAACCATCCGTAGGGCATCACCCGGGTGCCGGCCCGACCGCCTGGAGCGCCGTGCGTCATTCTTGCAGCACCACGGCGCCTTCCGGCGCCCAATGGAACGCGACGTGCTGGCCGCGGGCCGGTCGCTCGAGCCCTGTCCCGTCAATATTCGGCGCGGCGATCCTCACGGTACGCCGGTCGACGGTTTCGACATGAACGATCGAATGGTCGCCGAAATACGACACCTCGCGGACGACTCCGGCGCCGCGGTTCGCTCCCGGTCCGCCCGCACCAATGGCGATCTTTTCCGGCCGCACGGCAAGCGCGACCGTGGCGCCCGCCGCGACGTCGCGCCGGCACACCACATGGACATTGCCCGAGGCAAGCTTGACCGTCGTCTGGACGGCATCGCGCCCAACCACCGTGCCCTCGAACAGATTCACGCGGCCGATGAAATCGGCGACGAAGCGCGACTTTGGCGCTTCATAAATTTCGCGCGGACCGCCGATTTGGGCGATCGTGCCGTCTTTCATCACCGCCATGCGGTGCGCCATGCTCATCGCCTCGTCTTGATCGTGCGTGACCAGAACGAACGTGATGCCAACCTGTTGCTGCAGGTCGACCAACTCGAGCTGCGTCTCCTCGCGCAGCTTGCGATCGAGCGCCGCCATCGGCTCGTCGAGCAGCAGCACTTTCGGCAGCTTGGCAAGGCTGCGCGCCAGCGCCACGCGTTGTCGCTGACCGCCGGACAGTTGATCCGGCCGCCGGCCGGCGAGCGTTCCAAGTTTGACCAGCTCGAGCATCTCGCGCACCCGCGCTGCGATGGCGGGCCCTGACATTCCATCCTGCTTGAGGCCGAACGCGACATTTTCGGCGACGCTCATGTGCGGAAACAAGGCATAGGATTGGAAGACGGTGTTTACCGGCCGCCGGTACGGCGGGGCGTCGGTCATGTCGACGCCGTCGATGAACACACGCCCGGCGTCGGGACTCTCGAGCCCGGCGATCAGCCGCAACAGCGTTGTTTTGCCGCATCCCGATGCGCCGAGCAGCGCGAACAACTCTCCCGGCGCCACCTCGAGACCGACGTTGCGGACGGCGAAGGCGCCGCCGAACGATTTTGCGAGGCCGCTAAGCTGGAGCGCCGGCGCGCGAGCCACTGTGTGCGACGCTCCCGCGGCCGAAGCGCTTAGCGTCCGGTGGTGACCCGCGTCCAGGCGCGCGTGCGCAATCGCTCATAGGCGCGGTCCGGCGCCGAGATCGTATAGAAGCGGCGCCGCAACTCGTCGGGCGGGTAGATCGTCGGATCGTTGCGCACCTCCGGCTCGATCATCGGCAGCGATTTCGGCACTCCGTTGGCGTAGCCGATGTAGCTCGAATTGAGCGCGGCGATATCCGGGCGCAGAACGAAGTCGAGAAACTTGTGGGCCGCCTCGACGTTGCGCGCGTCGGCCGGGATGGCCCAGGTATCGGTCCACACCAGAGCGCCTTCCTGGGGGATGGCGTATTCAACGCGCACGCCCTTGTCGGCCTCCTCGGCGCGCGACGCCGCCTGTTTGATGTCGCCCGAATATCCAAAGACAAGGCACGCGTCGCCATTGGCGAGGTCGTTGATATATTCGGACGAATGCCATTTGCGCACGAAACGCCGCATCTTGGAGAGCGCGTCCGCCGCAGCCTCAAGATCCTTTGCGTCGTGGCTGTCGGGATTACGGCCGAGATATGCCAGGGCGGCCGGAATGACGTCGGTCGGCGAATCGAGGATGACCACGCCGCAGCGCTGAAACTTCGCCACGATTTCCGGGTCGAAAAGCATCCGCAGCGAATAGACCGGCGCGTCAGGCATGATGCGCAGCACCTTCTCGGCATTGTAGCCGATGCCGGTGGTGCCCCACATCCATGGCACCGCGTAGCGATTGCCGGGATCGTAGTTTTCGAGCTGCTTCATCAAGCCGGAATCAAGATTGCCGTAGTTGGCGAGTTTCGATTTGTCGATTGGCTGATAAAGCTTGGCTGGGATCTGCTGGGCAAGAAACGGCGAGGCGGTGGGCACGACGAGGTCGTAGCCGCTCCGCCCTGCGCGAAGCTTGGCGTCCATCACCTCGTTCGAATCGTAAACGTCGTAGGTGACTTTTATCCCTGTTTCGGACTCGAATTTCTTCAGCGTCTCCTCGGCGATGTAGTCGTTCCAGTTGTAGATGTTGAGCCGGTTCTGGGCCCCTGCGACGTCCGACCAAACTGTCGTCGCGGCGATCGCGGCGCCGAACGCGACGCGGCGCAGCAGCGTTTGCATCGTCTCTGCCCTCCCATCCGGATGTGTCTGCCCCCGACGCGGATTGAGCAGCCGCGGACGGCTCGTGTCAATCGTCGCGACGCGCGATGGGGCTTGATTTGGCCGCGTCCGTCCGGCGGAATACGCCGCGTCGTTCACGGCGATAAGAGGCCACATGCCCGATTCACTTGGCGCCTTCGTTCCGCACTCTAGCGTACGCATCGAGGGCCGGGCCGGAGGGCGGCTTTCGGGACTCGCCTTCGCCGCGAAGGACATCTTCGACGTCGCGGGCGAGCGCACCGGCGCCGGCAACCCGGCATGGCTCGAAACGCATCCGCCCGCGCCCCGCAACGCATGGGCCGTTCAGGCGCTGCTCGACGCGGGCGCAACGCTCGCCGGCAAGACGCTCACCGAAGAGCTCGCCTACGGCATGACCGGGCGCAACACGCATTACGGCACGCCGATCAACGGCGGCGCCCCCGATCGCCTGCCCGGCGGATCGTCGAACGGGTCGGCCTCGGCAGTATCCGGAAAGCTGGTCGATTTCGCCCTCGGGTCGGACACCGGCGGGTCGATTCGCGTGCCGGCGAGCTATTGCGGGATATTCGGCCTGCGGCCGACCCACGGGCGGATCTCGACCGCAGGCGTGGTCGATCTGGCGCCAAGCTTCGACACTGTGGGCTGGTTTGCCCGCGACGCTCGATTGCTGGCGCGCGTCGGCGAAGTGCTGCTTGGCGCCGATCCGAAAGACTTCACCTACCGGCGCGTTTTGCGCGCCGACGATGCGTTCGGCTGCGCCGAGCCGCCGACGATCGCCCTCCTCGCGCCCTGGCTTGGGCGGGTCGAGAGGGCGCTCGCTCCAGCCGAGGGAATACGCCTGTGCCCCACGCAGCTCGCCGACTGGGCGCAGGTGTTCCGGATCTGCTCGGCGCGCGAGGCCTGGGAGTCCGACGGCGCGTGGATCGAACGCGTCAATCCGAGGTTCGCTCCCGATGTGCAGGCCCGGTTCGACTACGCCCGATCGTTGCGCGACGCTGAGGTCGCCGCGGCCCGCAAATCACGTCATGAAATCGCGTCGTTGCTTCTAGCGCTGCTCCGCGAAGACACGGTGATCGCCTTGCCGAGCGCGCCCGGTCCCGCTCCAAAACGCGACACGCCGATGGAGGAACTCGACGCGGTGCGCGGGCGCAATCTGCAGCTCACCTGCGTCGCCGGGCTGGCCGGGTTGCCGCAGGTCAGCATCCCCGCCGGGCGGATCGACGGCGGTCCGGTCGGATTCGGCCTGATCGGCCCGCGCGGCTCGGACCGCGCGCTGCTCAACCTCGCAATCGCTGTCGCCGGTTAGTCTTCGCGGAGGGACGAATGTTGAAAGTGTGGGGGCGCAACAACTCAATCAACGTGCAGAAAGTTCTGTGGACATGCGCGGAACTTGGCGTCCAATTCGAACGCACCGACGCCGGCGGCGCCTTCGGCGTGACCAAGGATCCCGCCTATCTGGCGATGAACCCGAACGGGCTGGTGCCGACGCTCGATGACGACGGATTCATCTTGTGGGAGTCGAATACGATCGTGCGCTATCTCGCGTCGATGTACGGAACGGGGCCGATATATCCGGCCGACCTTCGCGTGCGCGCGGACGCCGAGCGCTGGATGGACTGGCAGCTCACGACCGTGCTGCCGGCGATGACGCCCATCTTCTGGGGGTTGGTCCGCACGCCGCCCGAGAAACGCGACACGGCGGCGATCGAGGCTGGACGCGTCAAGCTCGCCGCCGCGATGGCGATCCTCGACCGGCAGCTCGAGGGCAAGGCATTCGTCACCGGCCCGGCACTCACCATCGCCGACATTCCACTGGGCTGCATGACCTATCGCTGGTACGCCCTCGCCATCGAGCGGCCGAACTATGCGAATCTCAAGCGGTGGTACGACAGCTTGGTCCAGCGCCCGGGCTTCAAGGCCCACGTCATGCTGCCTTTGACGTGAACCGCCGCAGCCCTACTGGCTCGCGGTGATGCCGCCGTCGACGTACAGCACCTGGCCGGTCACGAAATCCGAGGCGGGGCTGGCGAAAAAGATCGCCGGCCCGACGACGTCCTTCGGATCGGCGATGCGGCCGAGCGGGATTCGCGAATAGAGGGCGCGGCGAAATTTTGGGTTCTCCATCACGTGACGGATCATCTCGGTGTAGACGAAGGTCGGCGCGATGCCGTTGACGTTGACGCGATGCGGCGCAAGCTCCATGGCGTGCTGCTTGATTAGCATCGCCAGGCCGCCCTTGGTGGCGCAATACGCGGAATAGCCGCGGAATCTGATGCCAAGCTTGGCGCGCACCGACAGGAGATGAACCTGCTTGCCGCCGCGCTTGCCCTCGATCTGCCGCTTGGCCGCTGCTTGAGCGAGGAACATCGCCGCCTTGAGATTGGAAGCGTATACCTTGTCGAACGCCTCTTCGGTCACCTCGGCGATCGGCTGCTCGATCTGGATGCCGACGCAGTTGAGCAGCACGTCCAGCCGCCCGAATGCGTCGATGACGGCGTCCACGGCGCGGCCGATGTCGCGCGTTCGTGTCGCGTCGATGCGGATGCCGACCGCCTCGTGGCCGGCGGCTTTCAGCCGTTCGGCGAGTGCATTCGCCCTTTCGCGCTTGCGCCCGGCGATGGCGACCCGTGCGCCGCGTAACGCCAGTCCCCACGCCATCGCCTCGCCGAGCCCGCCATAGCCGCCGGGAATGAACACCGCCTTGCCGGAGAGATCGAATAGACCGCCAAGCTCGCGCGAGAAATCCAGCTTGGGCGTAATTCGGCCTTCATACGGGACGCGCTTTTCCGCTTTTCGGGTTCGTCGCATGGCTGCGCACCGTCAGTCGAAGTGAAGGCCGCCGTTGAGATCGAGGATCTCGCCGGTGATGAATCCCGAGAGCTCGTGCGCCAGGAACCGGACGCAGTGCGCGAATTCCTCCGGCTCGCAGAAGCGGCCGACGGGAACCTGGGCAATCAGCGCCTCGCGCTGCGCCTCGGTGAGCTGCTCGGTCACCATCGGGGTCATTACGTACGCCGGGGCGATGGCGTTGACGGTGACGCCGAAGGCGGCGGATTCGCGGGCGAGCGAAAAGGTCAACGCCGCTAGCGCGCCTTTCGACGTCGTG
>DATFES010000588.1:0-11017 GCA_035250945.1 Alphaproteobacteria bacterium
TCGCTGCTGCCGTCGGGGCGGGTGGCCGTCACCTCGCCAGGTCGATCGGCCAGAGTCCGGCGGACGATTTCGATCCGTGCGCCCTTGACGGTGGCCTTGAGGTCTTCTTCCTCGAGTTGCGGCTCCTTCATCAACCAGTGCGCGATGCGCCGCAACAACTCGGCCTGCGGCCCGCCTTGTTCGTAGCCGCGCGCCCATAACCAGATGTGATCGGACATGAACTGGGCGACGCGTCCATCGCCGACGCGATCGAGCAGCAACAGCGGCAATCCGTCCGGTCCGTCCATCAGCACGCTGCCGCGACGCGCCTGCGAGGCGACGAGGCGGAACCAGCGGCCCCATGGCGGGTCCTTCGATTCGGCGCCCGGAAGATCGGCGGTCACCGGATGGCGGCGGCCAATCTCGGTGACCAATGGCTTGAACCCCTGATCGACGTCGCCGGTCATCGGCGCCGCCGGCAAGATCTGTCCCAGCGGCGAATTGAATAAATTGCCGGGCGCGCCGTAATTGGGGCCGGCGGCGACGAGCAATGCGCCGCCGCCGCGCACGTAGCGGACGATGTTCTCGAGGTAGATTGAAGCCAACACGTCGCGCCGCCGGTAGCGGTCGAAGATGATTAGGTCGAACTCGTACAGCTTTTCCTCGAACAGCTCGCGCACCGGAAACGCGATCAGCGACAGCTCGTTGACCGGCGTGAAATCCTGCGCCTCGGGCGGCCGCAGGATCGTGAAGTGGACGAGATCGACCGCCGGGTCGGATTTGAGCAGGCTGCGCCATGTGCGCTCGCCGGCGTGCGGTTCGCCGGTCACCAGCAGCACGCGCAGGCGGTCGCGCACGCCGTTGATGATGACCACGGCGCGGTTGTTCTCGTAGGTCAACTCGCCGGCGCCCGGCTCGACCTGTATCTCGAACACCGTTTCGCCGCCGTGCTCGAGCGTGAAGTCGAGCGGCTGCGGCTCGCCCACCGGCACGCGCACCGTTTGCGGCTCGCCGCCGTCGCGGCGGATGTCGATCCGCGCTAGTTCGCGCGGCGCGCCCGCTGCCGGGCGTGTGCCGTCGTCGATGCGCAAGGTGAGCGTGAGCGGCTTGCCGACGATGCCGTAACGCGGCGCCTGCTCGACGATCAGGCGGCGGTCGCGTTCCTCGCGCTTGCCGGTGAGGATCGCGTGCACCGGGCCGCGCAGATTGGCGCGCGAGAAATCGGCCGGCACGTCGTGGACTTGGCCGTCGGTGATCAACGCCACGCCGGCGATCCGGTCACGCGGTACGTCGGCGAGCGCGCGCTCGATCGCTTCGAAGAGGCGGGTGCCTTCGGCGCTCGCGGCGGCGCGTACCTCGCGCACTTCGAGGTCGCGTTGCTGCTTGAATTGTACGCGCAGATGCTCGACCGCCGCCTCGACCTGCGTCCGGCGTTCGCCGATCGTCTGGCTGCGCGATTCGTCGATCACCACCACCGCCACGTCGCTCAACGGCCGGCGCTGCTCGATGACCGCCGTCGGATTGACCAGCGCCGCGAGCGCGCCGCCGATGGCGAGCGTGCGCCACAACGCGCCCGGCGCTCGTCGCCACCAGACGACGATCAGCACGCCGATCGCCGCCGCCGCGAGCGCGACGAGGAGCGCGGCGGGCAGCAGCGGCGTCAGCGCCAGCGTGACGTCACCGCCGATCATCGCCGCAGCCTTTCCAATATCGCCTCGACGTGAACCTGGTCGGCCTTGTAATTGCCGGTGAGCGCGTACATCACCAGGTTGACGCCGAATCGCACCGCCATCTCGCGCTGGGCCTCGCCTCCCGGGACGGCGGCGAAGAGCGGTTTTCCGCCGTCGTCATTCGCCCACGCCGCCACCCAGTCGTGCGCGCCGATGATTACCGACGACACGCCGTCGTTGATGCGGTCGTCGGCCTGTTCGACCCACACCGGCGCCCCGGCCCAGCGGCCCGGAAAATCGCTCAGTAGATAAAACGACTTGGTCAGTACGTGGTCGGCCGGAACCGGGGTCAAAGCCGGCAGATTGAGCGGACGAAGAATCTCGCGCAGGCGCGCGCTGGCTTGCGTCGTCGCGCCCGAAGCGCCGCCCTCGCGGGTGTCGAAAACGATCATTCCGCCCTGGCGCAGGAACTGCGCAACCCGGCCCAGCGCGCCGGCCGAGGGGCGCGGCGCATCGGGCAAGACCGGCCAATAGAGCAGCGGGTAGAACGCCAATTCGTCGTGTTCGACGTCGACGCCGACCGGCGGCGCCGGGTCGATGGTCGTGCGTCTCGAGAGCACCTGCCCAAGGCCGGTAAGGCCGGCGGCGGATATCTCATCGATCTCGCCGGAATGGGTGCGCACGAAAGCGAACCGTGTCGTCAGCGTCGAGGCGCGCGCCGTGTCGTCGTCTTGCGCCGCCGCCGCCTGGCCGAGCGGCGTCTGCTGCGCCTGTGCCGCGCCGGGTGCGCCGGAGGCGATCATTAGCGCCAACGCCGCGGCAGCCGAGCGCGATGACAATCGTCCGATGATGCCGCGCAACGCCAGCGCGATCACGAGATCGACCAGGCCGAGCGCCAGTGCGACCGCCAAAAGCCACGGCTTGAAGTCGAATTCGCGCGCACCGAGATAATAACTTTCGACGACGCCGCTGGGCAGTTCGGCCATCGGCTTGGGTAACGGCGCCTGTGGGCCGAGCAGGGCGGCCGAAAGGTTGAGCGTCCGCCGCGTGGTCTCGCTGCCGTAATAACCGGGCGGATGGCGCGGACCGACCGGCGTCTCGGCGAGGCGGGAGCCCTCGATGCCGACCGCGGCGGGCGGCGGCGCCTGCAACCGTCCGAAGCCGTCAAGCGCGGCGAACGGCGGCAACACCGCTTCCGACGGATCGCCGGCGACTCCCTGCGACAGCCCGACCAGCCGGCGCAACATTTCGACGAAAAGCCCCGACAATGGCAGCGACGACCATTCCGGGTTGGCGGTGGTGTGCATCATCACCAGCCAGCCGTCGCCGCGACGATCGGCGGTGACCAACGGCGTACCATCGGCGAGCCGCGCCCAAGTACGTTGCGACAAATCGAGGCTGGGTTCGGCCAGGATTTGCCGCAAGACGCGGACATCCTCGGGAACGGCAAGTCCGGCGAACAGGCTATTCGACTCGAACGGTTGCAGCCCCACCGGCTGCTCCCATGACATCGCTCCGCCATACGCGCGGTCGCCGCCGGTGCGCAATGGCACCGGGACGAGATCGTCGGTGCCTTGCGCGCTGCGCGGGCCGGCGAACCGAACCAATACGCCGCCCTTGCGGACCCAAGGATCGATGGCGGCGTATTCCGCGTCGCTGAGGCGGCCTATATCGGCCAGCACCAGCACCGCGAGCCCGCGTTGCAGCAGTTCGGCGACGGCGCCGAAGCGCAGATCGACGAACGGCGTCAATGCGCGCTCCAGATAGTATATGTCGGCAAGCAGCGGCTGGCGCTTCTCGAGCGAGCCGGCGGCGACGAGACCGACCGGGCGACGCCGCCAGCGTTCGTCCAGCAGCACGACGGCGCCGGCCGACGCCTCGCCGTCGATTTCAAGCCGCGCCAAGCGATTGCGCAACTCGATCGGCAATTCGACGCGCGCCTTCGCCTCGCGACCGTTTTCGGACCAGCGGAGCTCCTCGCGCCCGAGCAGCCGTCCGTCATCGGCGATGGCGCGCAACGACGACACGACAGGCGGGCCAACGGCAAACCGCATCGCGGTGACCGCGAGTCCAGCCGCTTCGGCGACCGGCGGCAACAGGAGTCGCGGTAGTTCCCCGGCATCCTCGCGCACGACGTCGACCGGACCGACGCGCTGCAGACCTTCGATCAGCGATATCAAGCGCCCGTCATCGAATCCGTCGGCGAGATAGACGACGTTGGCGTCCTCGGTGATTTCCGCGGCGTTGAGGGCGTCGCGCGCCGCATTGCGGTCGACCGGCCATGGCTTGGGCTCGATCGCCGCCGCCGCGCTGCGAGCATCGGCGGCGCGCATCAGGCGGCTCGGGCGCGGCGGCTCGCCGCCGAGCTGCGGGGCGGTCGTCAGCAGCATCACCGCGCGTTGATCGCGCTCGGCGCGATCGAGGAGCGAGGCGAGCGTATTCTGGCGCGCCGTCCAGTTGCGCGCCGACGCCCAGCCGTCGTCGATCACCAGGAGCAGCGGTCCCGGCCGCTCGAGCCGCGTACCCGGATTCAGCAGCGGATGGGCCAGGGCGAGAATTATCAGCGTGGCGATGAGCAGGCGCAGGAGAAGCAGCCACCACGGCGTCTGCGCCGGGGTTTCCTCTTTCGGCTTTAAGGCAAAGAGGAGACGAATCGCCGGGAAGCGGGTCAGCCGCGGCGCCGGCGGCGTGACGCGCAACAACCAGTACAGGATCGGCAACGCGGCCAGCGCCAGGAGCCACCATGGCGAGACGAAGGCAAGCGCGGCGAGCGTCGGCATCACTTGCGCCGCCGCTCGTCGGCGAGGGCCATGTAGAGCGCGAGCAGCGCCGCCTGCGGCGGTCTATCGGTGCGGTGCATGAGGTGCTTCCAGCCGACGGCGCGGGCGATGTCGGTGAGCCCGGCGAGATGGTCGGCCAGGACCTCGCCGTAGTCTCTGCGCACCGCCTCGACACGCGGGATCAGCGCGTCGCCCTCGCGTTCGAGACCTTCGAAGCGCGTCCGGCCCGAGAATGGCAATGTCTCCTCGGCGGGATCCATTACCTGGAGTAGATGGCCCTTCACGCCGCGGCCGGCAATACCGCGCACCGTCGCGGCGATCTCGTCGAGGGGCGCGAAGAAATCGCCGATCAGGACGGTCTGCGCGTAGCGCGGCAACGGCGCTTCGGGCGGCAGGCTCGCGGCGTCTTCGGCGGCGACGGGGCGGCAGACGATCTCGGCGATGCGAGCGATCGCGCCGCGGCCGGTCATTGGCGGATGGCCGGAGCCGAGCAGCGCCACGTGTTCGCCCCCGCGGATCAGCAACGCGGCCAACGCCATGGTCAACAGGTCGGCGCGCTCGCTCTTCTCTGGCAACGATCGCGACGAACGATAGCGCATCGACGGCGAAGCGTCGCGCCACAGCCATACCGTCTGCGCCGCCTCCCATTCGGTCTCGCGCACGAAAACGCGATCGGATTTGGCCGATTGTCGCCAGTCGATCTGGTCGACCGAATCGCCCGGCTCGTAGCGGCGAAACTGCCAGAACGTCTCGCCCTGGCCGACGCGCCGCCGGCCGTGAACGCCCTGAATGACGGTCGCGGCGACGCGTTCGGCGGCGACCAACAGGGGCGGAAACCGGCTAGCCAGCGACTCGGCGCGCTGGCGCTGCCGCTCGCCTGATTCGGTGGGACTCGGAGTGGCCATGGCAACCGGCGCCGGCGCGTCGATCAGGCCAGCGGCGCGCAGAGGCGGTCGATCACCTTATCGATGGTAACGCCATCGGCGCGGGCAGCGAAGTTGAGCGCCATGCGATGCTTCAATACCGGATGGGCGAGCGCCAACACGTCGTCGATCGATGGGGCGAACCGGCCGTCGAGAATGGCGCGAGCGCGGATGGCCAGCATCAACGCCTGGCTTGCCCGCGGGCCCGGTCCCCAGGCGACGTGTTTTTGCACCTCCGGAATGTCCGATGTGTCGGGACGTCCGGCGCGCACAAGTTTCAAGATCGCCTCGACGACGCCGTCGCCGACCGGCACCCGTCGCAGCAGGCGTTGCGCGGCGCGCAACTCCTCGGCGCTCATCGCCTGCCCGGGCTTCTCCTGGTCGATGCCGGTGGTGGCGATCAGCATCCGCCGTTCCGCCTCGATGTCGGGATACCCGACATCGATCTGCATCAAGAAGCGGTCGAGCTGCGCTTCAGGCAGCGGATACGTGCCTTCCTGCTCGAGCGGATTTTGGGTCGCCAGCACGTGGAAGGGGGCCGGCAGCGGGTGATAGGCGCCGGCCACCGACACGCGATGCTCCTGCATCGCCTGGAGCAGCGCCGACTGTGTGCGCGGGCTGGCGCGATTGATTTCGTCGGCCATCAGGAGCTGGCAAAATACCGGCCCGGCGATGAAGCGGAACGACCGCCGGCCAGTCTCGCTCTCTTCCAGCACCTCGGACCCCAGAATATCGGCCGGCATCAGATCGGGCGTGCATTGGATGCGCTTGGCGTCGACGCCGAGCACGTGGCCGAGCGTTTCGACCAACAGCGTCTTGGCCAGGCCGGGGACGCCGATGAGCAGCGCGTGACCACCGCCGAGCAGCGTGATAAGAGAGTGGTCAACGACTTGTGATTGCCCAAAAATCACCCGACCGATGCGTTCGCGGACGGCGCGCAGCCGGTGGCCGAGCGCTTCGATCGCTGCGACGACTTCGGAAGGCTGGAGTTCGGCGGACGCGGCGGGGATGGGGGCGAGGATCGTCTCGGGAGAGTTCAATGCGGCCTCGCAAGCGAGAGCAGTTGACGACGCGGCGATGAACGACCCACGGCCGAACCTCGCCGACCTCGCGCGGATCGCGGATCACCCCGGCCCCACCGGCGCCCGTTCCGGCGATCGCCGCCGCGACGGCGGAGAATCGCCAAGTTCGGATGCTCGTCTCGATCCCGATCCGTCGGCGTGCGGCGATTTGCGACTCCGCATCGCGCGCGACGGCACTTGGTTCTATCACGGTTCGCCGATCGCTCGCAAACCACTGGCCCGCCTCTTTTCGACCATATTGCGCCGCGATTCCGCCGGCGATTACTGGTTGGTGACTCCGGTCGAGCGTGAGCGGATCCAAGTCGACGATGCGCCATTCGTCGCGGTGGAACTTACCGCGGAGGGAAGCGGCGAAGGGCGGCGGCTGGTCTTCCGCACCAACCTCGACGATTTGGTGGTCGCCGGCCGCGACCACCCGATTCGCGTGGTCGAACGGCCGGCCGAAGGCGCCGGCGTCCGGGAACCGGCGCCATATGTCCTTGTCCGCGAGCGGCTGGAGGCGCGGATCGCCCGTCCGGTGTTCTATCAATTGGTGGATATGGCGATCGAATCGCGCGTCGATGGACGGCCTGCGCTTGGAGTGTGGAGCGACGGCGTGTTCTTTGTCTTGGGGACGACGGCATGACCACGGCGGGCCACAGGCGAATTTCGCTCGCCTCCCGCGACGACCTCAAACGACGGCTCGCCGGCGCCGCCGGCGACATCGGTATACGCCGGGCGGGCGTTCGGGTCGCCAACCCCACGGCGCGCGTGCGCGGCGACCACGATCTCAATCCCGACCTGGCGCCGACGCCGCCGTTAACGCCGGCGGCGGTGCTGGTGCCGATCGTCGATCGCGCCGGCGCGATGACGGTCTTGCTGACTCGCCGTACCGGGCATCTGCACGCCCACGCCGGGCAGATCAGCTTTCCCGGCGGTCGGCTCGAAGCGGACGACGCCGACGCGGCGGCCGCGGCGTTGCGCGAAACCGAGGAAGAAACGGGCATCGATCGCGCACGAATCGAGATCGCCGGACGCCTCGATACATATCAGACGCGAACCGGCTTCGAGATCACTCCCTTCGTCGGCGTCGTACATCCGCCGTTCACGCTCAATCCGGATCGCTTCGAAGTCGCCGAGGTGTTCGAGGTTCCGCTCGAGTTCGTTCTCGATCCGGCGAACCACCAGCGGCACATGCGAATCGAGCGCAACATCGCGCGATATTTTTACGTCGTGCCTTTTGGAGAGTATTTCATCTGGGGCGCGACCGCCGGGATGCTGGTCAATCTATACGAGGCGCTGGCCGGCGGCGAAACGTCGAGCAGGGAGTGAATCGCCGGTGTGGCGCGTCGTCGTCGAAATCCTATTGCCCCTGGTCCTGCCGACGGCGCTCTACCTCCTGTGGCTGTCGGCCGAGCGGCGGCGGCGCGAAAAGCTGGGCTCCGGCGAAACGCCGGCGTGGGCGGACGCGCCGTGGATTTGGCTCGGCGCGATCGGACTTCTGCTGGCGACGTTGGTGGCGGTGGCGCTGGCGTTGATCGGCGGCGAACCGACGGCCGGCCAATACGTGCCGCCGCATGTCATCGACGGAAAGATCGTACCGGGTCACGTCGAGACGCCGAAATAGATTGACGTTAAATTCCCCCATGACCTTCGCGCCCAAGCGCATCGCGCCGCAGCCATGGATGAACGCACCCGAAACCCGCGCGGTGCTCGACGCGCTGGCCAAGGATGGCGGCCGCGTGCGTTTCGTCGGCGGATGCGTGCGCGACGCGCTCGCCGGCCGCGCGGTCAAGGATATCGACCTCGCCACGCCCGATCCGCCCGAAACGGTGATGCGCCGCCTCGCCGCGGACGGCATTCGCGCCGTGCCGACGGGCATCGCCCACGGCACGGTGACGGCGGTCATAAGCGGCAAGCATTTCGAAATCACCACGCTGCGCCAGGATGTCGAAACATTCGGCCGCCGCGCCACCGTGGCGTTCACCGACGACTGGACGGCGGATGCGGCGCGGCGCGATTTCACCATCAATGCGCTGTCGCTCGATGCCGATGGTACTCTGCACGATCCCTTTGGCGGCTATGCCGACTTGCGGGCCGGGCACGTCCGCTTCGTTGGCGACGCCGAGACGCGGATTCGCGAGGACGTGCTTCGCCTGCTTCGCTTTTTCCGCTTCCAAGCCTATTACGGACGCGGCGCGCCCGACTCCGAGGGCCTCGCCGCGTGCCGTAAGCTGGCGCATCTCCTGCCGACGCTGTCGGGCGAGCGCATCGCCGGCGAAACCTTGCGGCTCATGCTGGCGCCCGATCCGGCGTCGATCGTCGCCCTGATGATCGACGAGGGCGTCATGGCGCACGTTCTCCCGGAGCTGCGCGATGTCGGACGCCTGCGATCGCTGGTCGTGCTCGAGACCAAACATGCGGCGCCCGATGCATTGCGGCGGCTCGCCGCCTTGCTGCCGGCCGACGCCGTCGGCGCGGCGGCGCTCGCCACACGGCTTCGCCTGTCCAATCACGAACGCGCCTGGTTGGAGCTCCTGGCGACCCCGCCGCTTGCGGTCACGCCGGCGCTCGACGGCAAAGCGCGCCGCCGGGCGTTGCGTCGCCTTGGCGCGTCGGCGCTCCGCGATCTCGCCTTGCTCGATGCGGCGGGACGGCGTGAGGAGGCCGGGGTCGCCGAGTTGCTTGCCGAAGCGGCGGCGTGGACACCGGTGGCGCTTCCGATTCGAGGGCAGGATGCGCTCGATCGCGGCGTGCCGGCTGGCCCGCGCGTCGGCGAATTGATCGCGGCGGTCGAGAGGTGGTGGGAAGAAGGCGACTACCGCGCCGGCCGCACGGCGTGTCTTGGCGAACTCGAACGGCTGATCGGGCAGGGATGACCGCACTTCGCATCTGCTTCGTCGGCGACAGCATCACGCTCGGAACCGGAGATAGGAATTATCTCGGTTGGCCGGGCCGCGTCTGCGCCGCCGAGGCGGCGCGCGGCCATGACCTCTCGCTCTATAACCTCGGCGTGCGCGGCGACACGTCGGTGATGATCGCCGAGCGTTGGCGCGCCGAATGCGTGGCCCGGCTTCCCGATGGATACCCGGGCGCGCTGGTATTCGCATTCGGAGTGAACGACACCGCCGAGGAAGCGGGCTCCGGGTTGCGCGTCGTCCTCGATCGCTCGCTCGCCGCCGCGCGCGAGATCGTCGCCGCGGCCGCGAGTTGGAAGAAAACGCTGTGGCTCGGGCCGGTACCGTTATCGGATCAGCATGGACCGCTGCCCTCGCCGACCGGAGTCCAGCGCAGTTTTCGCGATGCCCGCGTGCGCCGCCTGTCGACCGCGTATGCGGCGATTGCGAATGAGCTCGCCGTGCCCTATCTCGATTTGCATGCGCGATTGAGCCGGGAGGCACGCTGGCGACAGGCGCTCGACGCCGCCGACGGCATCCATCCCGCGGCCGATGGCTATGCGTTGATGGCCGACCTCGTCGGCGCCTGGGACGCTTGGCGCAAGTGGATGGACGGCTAGAGCCAGCGTCCGACTCGATTCTTGTATGCCAGATAGCCGGCGCCGAACTTTCGCTCGAGATAGCGCTCCTCGCGCGCGATGACGCCGTAGCGAATTACGATCAACGTCGGCGCCAGTAAGAGAAGGACCCAGGCGTTATCCGCCGCGACGGCGATACCGGCATGGACCAGAGCCATCGCAAGATAAATCGGATTGCGCGAGAATCGGTACGGTCCATCGGCAACGATGGCGCGCGTCGGCTGGACCGTCGGCACCGGCGTGTCGGCGGCGCGAAATCTGCCGATCGCCCAGGCGAGCAGCGCGGCGCCGACGACGATCAGCCCGCCGCCGAACGCCGCGCGCCATAGCGACGGTACGCTGGAGGGGGTCAGCGCGGTTGGAACGATCCAATCCAGCGCCAAGCCGGCGGCGATCGCCGCCAGATGCAAGCGCGGCGGCCGTACCGCCGCGCCGGCGATGTCATTGGTAGCGCCCGCCGCGTTCATCTCAGCGATGACCATGACCTCGCCTGAACCGCGTGTCGAGCAGTGCGCGCTGGCGCTCGTCGAGCTGGTCATAGAAATCGGCGAAGGCCGGCCGCACCTCCTTCAACCATTCAAGGCCAGCGGCGAGTCGGTCTTCGGCCGCCGCGAGCGCCGTCGCGGCGTCACGCAGGGCTTTCGGATCGCTTCCACACGCCCGACCCAGTCGCTCGCTCGCCATGCGCACGGTCGCTGCGAAGCGATCCCACTCCGGCGCCTGCGCCGCCGACAGCGACAACTCGGTCCTGACGTAGCCCAAGGCGTAATCGAGGGAGGTCGGATCGGCGCACAATCGGCTCCATCCGTGGGACGCATGGCGCTCGCCGCCCCAGCCCCCGCGGCCCGACGAACCCTCGCCGTGCTCGGCCGCCGCCTCCGCCGGACGCGTCGACCATTGCGACGCGAGATGTCCGACCCCGGCGACTCCCGCCGCCGTCACCAGGGACACCAACAATATTTCCGTCCACTTCATCGCCGATCTCCCGTATTCCGGTTAAACCGCAACCTAGATACCATCGTGACAACTTGATTGTCAATTATCCGATAATCGTGCGCCGTCGCCGGCG
>DATFES010000591.1:0-2065 GCA_035250945.1 Alphaproteobacteria bacterium
AGCTTCTTCACCCCCTCGACCGGGATGTGCTGGTCCTTGTCGCCGAAATGCCCCATCACCGGCACCTTGGGCTCGATGTCGGCGTTGTCCAGGATGCCGCCGCCGTAGTAGGGCACGGCGCAGGCAAGCCCGCTGACGTTCGCTGAAGCCATCCAGGCGACGAAGCCGCCCCAGCAATAGCCGACGATGCCCACCTTCCCGGCCTTGGCGGCTTCCTTCACCGCGGCTTGCGCGTCCTTCATCGCCAAGTCGACGGTGATCTTGGCGCGCAGTGCGCGACCTTTCTCGATCTCGGGCGGGGTGTAGCCGACGTCGAAGTTCCTTTGCACCCGGTCGAACATCGCCGGCGCGATCGCGAGGTAGCCGTCGGCGGCGAAGCCGTCGGCCACGGCCTTGATGTGGCTGTTGACGCCGAAGATTTCCTGGATCACCACGATGCCTCCGCGCGGCTTGCCTGCATTTGTCCCGGCGGGGTCTGCGCGGTAGGCGGCGAGCTTGTGGCCGTCGGACGCTGTGAGTTCGATCATTTTTCCCATGGCCGTAGAATCCTCGCTGTGAAGAAGGCGCCGCAAGATCTGTATCGACTCGCGCACACCGCCCTGGAACGGGCCGGCGCCAATTCTAAGATGGCGGAGGCGGCAGCGCGCCACCTGGTTCGCGCCGAGGCGCAGGGGTTGCCGACCCACGGCATGTCGCGCGTGCCGATCTACTGCAGCTTTCTGAGGAGGGGCCGCGCCGACGGGGCGGCCCAGCCGGCGATGGTGTCCGACCGGGCGGCGGTTTGCCTGATCGACAACCGCGACGGGCTGCCGTACGTCTCGGTGCAATGGGCGGTGGAAGAGGTGATCCAGCGCGCGCGGCGAAACGGCATCGCCTTCGCGGGCATCCGCAACAGCGCTCACGCCGGCGTCATGGGCATTCACCTGCTGCCGGTCGCCGCGGCGGGGCTGGTCGGTTTCGCATTCACCAACTCGCCGGCGGCCATTCCCGCCTGGGGCGGAAGGAAGGCGCTGTTCGGCACCAACCCGGTTGCCGCGGCATTCCCGAGAAAGGACCGCGATCCGCTGGTGATCGACCTGGCGATGACCACGGTCGTGCGCGGGCGCATCATGATGGCCATGCGCCGGGGCGAGCGCATTCCCGAGGGCTGGGCGCTCGACCGCAACGGCCGGCCGACCACCGATCCCAAGGAAGCGATCGAGCATGGCAGCCTCTTTCCCATCGGCGGCGCGAAGGGCGCGATGCTCGCGCTGGCGTTCGAGCTCGTCTGCGCGGCGCTGACCGGCGCCGCGATCGGGCCGGAAGCGGATTCGTTCTTCGTGGAAGAGGGCAACCGCCCGCGCATCGGCCAGGCCTTCATCGCGATCGATCCGAACGGTTTGGCAGGAATCAGTACGTACTGGGAAAGAACAGAATCCGTGGTGAGCGCGATGCTCGCCGACCCGGAGGTTCGCCTGCCCGGCGCGCGCCGCTTCGCCGCGGAAGCGGCTTCAGTGAAGGGCATCGAGGTGCCCGACGAGCTGCTGGCGCAGATCGAGAAGCTATGTTCGACGTAATCGTCGCGTTCCCCAAGATGAAAGTCGCCGTCAGGACGAGCAACGAGCGCATTGTGGAGATCCGTTATCTTCCGGCGGAGATGGAAACCCAGGCGCCGGCAAATTCTCTTGCTTCGTTGGCGGCCAAGCAGCTCGAGCATTATCGCGATGACCCGGACACGCGCTTCGACCTGCCCCTCGCCGTCGAAGGATCGCCGCTGCAGCGCGCGGTGTGGGAGGCGATGTGCGCCATCCCGCGCGGGCGCACCCGGACCTACGGCGAGCTGGCGCGCGAGCTGGGCGCGGACGCGCGCGCGATCGGCCAGGCGTGCGGCGACAACCGCCTGCCGATCGTGATTCCCTGCCACCGCGTGGTCGCCGCCGACGGCATCGGCGGCTTCGGCCACTCGAGGCGCGGCTACCTGCTGGAGGCCAAGCGTTGGCTGCTGATGCACGAGGCGCCCGCGTTCGAGCTGAGGGCCTGAACCCGGGCCTGCTCGACGCGTTCTGCGACGCGCTCTGGCTCGAGG
>DATFES010000592.1:0-5710 GCA_035250945.1 Alphaproteobacteria bacterium
ATAAAATGTTTGGCGATGGCGGCGCCGGTGATGAACCACTTGTGGCCGCGAACCACCCAGCGGTCGCCTTTCTTCTCGGCGCGCGTCTTCATCGCCGCGGGATCCGAACCCGCGCCAGGCATCGGTTCGGTCATGACAAACGACGAACGCAGCTTGCCGTCGACGATCGGCTGCAGCCACTTGTCCTGTTGCGCCTTGGTGGCCGCCTTGGCCAGCAACATCATGTTGCCGTCGTCGGGCGCGGCGCAATTGAAGCACACCGGCCCAAAGATCGAACGCCCCATCTCCTCGTAACACGCCGCCATACCGACGCGCGAAAATCCGAGCCCGCCGCGCTCGCGCGGGCTTTGCAGCGCCCACAGCCCGGCCGCGCGGGCCTTCGCCCGCATCGTCTCGAGAACGTCCAGTCGAATGTTCTCGCCCTCGTCGTAATTGGCGGGATCGCCTTCGAGCGGCAAGATTTCTTCGGCGACGAACTCCCGGATCGCGCGGCGGGTGCGCTCGATTTCCGGCGCCAGGGTGAAGTCCATTTTGCGTCCTTACCGGCTCACATCTTCGGCGTCCAGAACGGCGCTGGCTTGAGCGTCGCGTTCTGCATGTCGAGCAGGAGCTGCGTCGCCTTGGCGAGATAGCCGCCCCATCCCGGATCGGTGGCCAATCGGGCGCGGCGCTGCTCGCGATCCTGGATCGATTCGTACGCCCACAGATGCACGATCTGATTCTGCGGGCCGATGTCGCTTTGGTAGAAGCCGATGCAGCGCCCGAGATGCTTGAGCTGGATCGCCATCGCATCGGTTTCGTAGAAGCGAAAGTACTCGGCGAGCTTTCCGACCTGGAAGGTATAGACACGCATGTCGACCAAGCCGATCGGCCCGCCCGCGGTGGGCTGCATCGGCCAGAACGGCGCCGGCTTCAGGATGCGATTCTCCTGGGCCTGGAAATTGAGCCCCGATTTTGCGCGGTACGAGTTCCACGCCGGATCGTTCTCCATCGACGCGCGTCGTCGGGCGCGCTCGGCGATATCGGTGTAGCCCCACAGGTGGACGATGCGGTTCTGCACCCCAATGTCGACGTAGTAGTAGCCGACCGGTTCGCCGAGGTGCTTGCGTTGGATCGCCCACCCCTCGCTTTCGTAAAGCTTGAAATAGGCGCCGAGCCGGCCGGGATGCAGCGTGTAGGTGCGCATGTCGACGATCATCGGCGGTCACTCCCGATTCTTGATCGATCTAGGCGAACGACAACGAATGGCCGCCGTCGGCCACCAATACATGTCCAGTGATATAGCGCCCTGCGTCCGAGGCAAGAAGCAATAGCGGACCGTCGAGATCCGACGCCTCGCCGAAGCGGCGCAACGGGACGCGTTTCAACATCGCCTGCCCTGCCGGGCCGGCGAGAAACGCGCTATTCATCTCGGTGGATACGTATCCCGGCGCCAGTGCGTTGACGCGGATCTGGTGGCGGGCCAGTTCGATGGCGAGCGCTTGCGTGAGGCTGATCAGCGCCGCTTTGGCGGCCGAGTACGCGGAGAGGTGGCCACCGGGACGAAGGCCCAGGATCGATGCGACGTTGACGATCGAGCCGCCGTGACCGTGCGCCGCCATGCGTTTCGCCGCTTCATGGGCGACCCGCCATGCGCCATTCAAGTTGGTTTCCAGCACCTCGCGCCATTCCGCCTCGCTCTGTTCGAGGAAGAGGCGAGTCGAGGCGATCCCGGCGTTGTTGACCAGTAGCGCCAGCGGTCCAAGTTCGGTCTCGGCCTCCTCGAACGCTGCGGCCACCGAGGCTGGCTGCGTCACGTCGAGCGCCAGCGGCAGCGCTCGACCGTCGAAGCCAGCGATTTCGGCGGCGAGCGTCTCGAGGCGATCGACCCGCCTCGCGGCGATGGCCACCTTGGCGCCGGCGCGGGCGAGCGTCGCCGCCATGTGGCGGCCCAGCCCCGAGGAGGCGCCGGTGACCAAGGCGACCTTTCCGGAGAGGTCGAACGCGTCGCTCACGTCGCCATCGCCCTGGCCTGCTCGCGCAGCACGAACTTCTGGATCTTGCCTGTCGACGTCTTGGGCAGCGGCCCAAAGACGACGGTTCGCGGCGCCTTGAAATGCGCCAGGTTCTCGCGGCACCAGGCGACGATCTCGTCGGCGCTGACCTCCCGCGCGCCGGGCTTGAGCATGACGAAGGCGCACGGCGTCTCGCCCCACCGCGGGTCGGGTCTGGCGACGACGGCGGCTTCCATCACCGCTGGGTGCTTGTAAAGCGCCTCCTCGACTTCCAGGGACGAGATATTCTCGCCACCGGAAATGATGATGTCCTTGGCGCGATCCTTGATTTCGACATAACCGTCCGCGTGGCGTACGCCAAGATCGCCGGTATGGAACCATCCGCCCGCGAACGCGCGCCGCGTCGCCTCGGGATTCTTCAGATAGCCCTTCATCAGCGTATTGCCGCGAATCATCAGCTCACCGATCGATTTGCCGTCGGAGGGCACCGGCTCGAGCGTCATCGGATCGGCGACCATCAGACGCTCGAGCGTCGGATACTGCACGCCTTGGCGGGCCATCATCGCCGCCCGCGCCGGAAGATCGAGGCCGTTCCATGCGTTCTGCCACGCGCACAGCGTCGAGGGTCCATAGGATTCGGTGAGCCCGTACAGATGCGTGACGCGAAAGCCCATGCGCTCCATCGCGGCAATCACGGTCGATGGCGGCGCCGCGCCGCCGGTCGCCACCTCGACGACGTGATCGAACTTCGATTTGTCGGCATCGGGAGCGTGAATCAGCATGTTGAGGACGACCGGCGCGCCGCACATATGCGTCACCTTGTGCCTGGCGATCGCCCGAAAGATCTGCGCCGGATCGACCTTTCTGAGGCAGACATGCGTTCCTCCAACGGCGGTGACCGCCCAAGGATAGGTCCAGCCGTTGCAGTGGAACATCGGCAAGGTCCACAAATACACGGCGCGCGGGCTGAGCGCGAACGCGAGTGCGTTTCCGAGCGCGTTCAAGTAGGCGCCGCGATGGTGGTAGACCACGCCCTTGGGATCGCCGGTGGTGCCCGACGTGTAGTTGAGGCAGATCGCCTGCCATTCGTCGTCGGGCGGCCGCCAGGCGAATTCGGCGTCGCCCTCGGAAAGAAATTTCTCGTATTCGGTTTCGCCGAGAGATTTGCCGCCGGCGGCCTGCGGATCGTCGATATCGACGACGGCGATTTTGTGTCGGAGGCGCTTCAACGCCTCCGCGATGACGCCTGAGAATTCGCGATCGGCGATCAGCACGCGCGCCGCGCCATGCTGCAGAATAAAGGCGATCGTGCGCGCGTCGAGGCGATAATTGATCGCATTGAGGACGGCGCCAACCATCGGAACCGCGTAATGCGCTTCGAGCAACGCCGGAACGTTCGGCGCCATTACCGCCACCGTATCGCCGCGGCCGATCCCGCGTTTCTGCAGCGCCGAGGCGAGCCGCCGGACGCGGGCGTGGAGGTGGGCGTAGGTGTAGGCCTGGTCGCCGTAAATTACCGCAATCTTGCGCGGATAGACGGCTGCGGCGCGAACCAGGAAACTGACCGGCGTCAGGGCGACGAAGTTCGCCGGCCCGCGATCGAGGTCGCGATCGTAAATGCTCGAACGTCTGCGTGGTCTGCGCCGCGCCACGGGCTCCTCCGCAGGCCCCCGGTCTCGAGCCGGGCGCCGTGGCCGAATATGAGCGGAAGTCGGGTGATCGGGTCAACATTCGTCGCCAAAACACATCGACGTGAACGGCGATCCGGCGGGTCACGATGAAGATTGCGCCGTGAAACGCGATTGCCTACGCTTGATGCATGATCATCGACATTGTATCCGACGCGGTCTGCCCATGGTGCTTCATTGGCAAGCGCCGGCTTGAACGCGCCCTCGCGCTGTCGCCCCAGCCCGACCTACAGATCGGTTGGCGGCCATTCCAACTCAATCCCGACATGCCGGCCGGCGGCATGGACCGTCAGGAGTATCTGCGGCTCAAATTTGGCGACGGTGTCGGAGGCCAGATGTACGGCGCGGTGAAGGCCGCGGGCGCCGAAGAAGGGATACCTTTCGCCTTCGAAAAAATCGTCCGCACGCCCAATACGATCGCGGCGCACAGGCTGATTCGGCGCTCCGTCGCATTCGAACGTCAAGATGCGATGGTCGAGACCTTGTTCCGATATTATTTTGTCGATGGACGCGACATTGGACGGATCGACACCCTGGTCGAGGCGGCGGGCGAGACCGGGCTCGATCGCGACGCGACGCGCAGCTATCTCGATGGCGAAGCGGACGCCGACATCGTGCGCGCCGAGGACGCCTATGCGCGCCAGATTGGCATCAACGGCGTGCCGTGCTTCATCATCGACCGCAAATTCGCGGTCTCCGGCGCGCAGGCGCCCGAGGTCTTCCTCGAGGTGTTCGAGCACGCTCGCAAATCGCGCGAATCCGGCGCGGGCGACGCGAATATCGTTTAACCGGCTTTCGACGCGCTCAAGCGGCGTCCTTCGCGGGCCCCGGGGCGATGACCTCGACGTCGCTGGGGGCGGTACGCGATTGGTTGACCAGCGCGGCAACGGTCGTCGCCTCCCGACCGGCTAAAAACTCGGCGAGCGGCGCGAGGCGATCGAAATGATCGCTAATCGCCTTGATGGTCACCAAGACCGGCACCGCGATCAGCGCGCCGACAACGCCCCATAGCCAGCCCCAAAAGACCACGCTGAGAAAGATCACCACGGGGTTCAACATCAGACGCCGGCCCAGAAGACTGGGCGTAACGAACTGCGCTTCGAGCGCGTTCACGCCGACGTAGAGCGCGGGCGGCAATAAAGCCTGGGAAGCGGAATCGAAGCTCACAAGTCCGACTAGTGCAAGTACGGCCGCGCCGACCGCCAGCCCGACATATGGAACGAAATTCAACACCATGGCCATGGCGCCCCACAGCAATGGATTGGGCATGCCGATCAGCCAACAGCCGAGGCCGATCACCATACCGAACCCGCCGTTGATCGACGCGATCGTCAGCAGATAGGTTGAAACACGCTGCTGGACGTCGCGGGTCAAGAGAACTGCACGACGCTTGTCGCGAAAAGTCGGCATGACCCGAATGAACTTCTCGCGAAACATCTCTCCGGTGGCGAGCAGAAAATAGAGCAAGACGATCGTGACGCCCGCCTTCCAGATCAGGTTGCGCGCGCCCGCAAATAGCGTCTCGGACAGGCCTGGCCGCTCAACCATGACTCTTGGCGCCGCCTGTCGATCGGCGACGCTTGCCATTTTTTCGACCTGCTCGGAAGCTTGCTTCACCTCCTGCACGGGTCTTTTGATCGCATCCAGCTTGGAATCGATCCGCTGCGCAAGCTCGGGCGCGCGCGACAGCCAATGCGCGGCAGGACCGGCGAGCGAATAGACGCCGGCCGCGAGGCTTGCAGCAAAAACGAAAACAAGCAGCGCGGCGACGACCGCCGCAGGCAAACGGAGCCCCCGTAGCACCTGCGAAATCGGCGACAAGACGAGGTACAGAACGCCGGCGAGCACGATCGGTATCAAAATGTCGCGGGCAAAATGAAGCGTGTACAACGAGGCGAGGAAAAACAGCCCGCCGACGCCGATGGAAACGATCGACGTCTTCTCGTTAGGCGACGGCGATCCGATCGCGGCGCCTCCTTCATCTGCGCTCAGCGCCTCGGCGACCGGGTGACTCGCCCCGATTTCGAA
>DATFES010000594.1:0-7292 GCA_035250945.1 Alphaproteobacteria bacterium
CGAGCAGACCGAGTTCACGGTTGTGCTGGCCGGTGCGGGCGAGAAGAAGATCAACGTCATCAAGGAAGTGCGCGAGATCACCGGCCTCGGACTCAAGGAAGCCAAGGACCTGGTCGAGGGTGCGCCGAAAACGGTCAAGGAAGGCGTCAGCAAGGACGAAGCCGCCAAATTCAGGAAGCAGCTCGAGGACGCCGGCGCGACCGTCGAGGTCAAGTAGGGCGGCCGATCGCACCCGCCTATCGGGGGCCGGAGCGTCGCGAAATGAAGATTGTTTCGCGCGACGCCCCGGCCGCCGGCCCCTAGAGCGCGGCGATTTTGGATTGGTTCGATACGGGGCCGAACGATCGTTCGTGATGAGCGCGATGCCGATGACCGGCGTCGCCAGGCAATGAGGAGTTCCATGGTGCAGTCCCTCGCGGGTCGTAAGCGCATTCGCAAGGGCTTCGGGCGGATTCCCGAAGTCGCTCCGATGCCGAATCTGATCGAAGTCCAGATGAGCTCCTACAAGGCCTTCTTGCAAATGGACGGCGCCGCGGAAGCGCGCAAGCCGGCTGGTTTGCAGGAGGTGTTCCGCTCGGTCTTCCCGATCAGGGATTTTTCCGAGCGCGCTCAGCTTGAGTTCGTGCGCTACGAGCTCGAACCGGCGAAATACGACGTCGATGAATGCCAGCAGCGCGGCATGACCTATGCCGCCCCGCTCAAGGTGACGCTGCGGCTTGTCGTGTGGGACGTCGACGAGGAGACCGGAGCGCGTTCGATTCGCGACATCAAGGAGCAGGACGTCTACATGGGCGACATGCCGCTCATGACCGACAAGGGCACCTTCATAATCAACGGCACCGAGCGCGTGATCGTCTCGCAAATGCACCGCTCGCCGGGCGTGTTCTTCGATCACGACAAGGGCAAGACGCACTCGTCGGGCAAATATCTGTTCGCGGCGCGGGTGATTCCCTATCGCGGATCGTGGCTTGATTTCGAATTCGACGCCAAGGATCTCGTCTACGTCCGCATCGACCGCCGCCGGAAGCTGCCGGTGACCACCTTCTTGCTGGCGCTGGAGGAAGACTACGCCAAGCCGAAAGCGGCCGGCGAAGCGCGCGGCATGACGGCCGAAGAGATCCTTAACTATTTCTACGAGCAGGTCGTCTTTACCTTTGGCAAGAAAGGGTGGAAAACCGCCTTCAATCCCGAACGTATGCGCGGGCAAAAGGTGATCAATGAGCTGGTCGACGCCAAGACCGGCAAGGTTCTGGCCGAGGCCGGCGTCAAGGTCACCCCGCGGCTGGCCCGCAAACTGAAAGAGGACGGCGTCCAGGAGGTGCTCGCGACGATCGACGACCTCACTGGGCGTTATGTCGCTGTCGATATCATCAACGAAGCGACGGGCGAGATCTTCGTCGAGGCGGGCGACGAGCTCACGCAGGCGAACATCAAGGCGTTGGAGGAAGCCGGCGTCACGACGATCCCGACGCTCCACATCGATCACATCACCATCGGTCCCTATATCCGCAACACGCTCAAGGCCGATCGCAACACGACGCGCGAGGAAGCGCTAATCGAGGTCTACCGCGTCATGCGGCCGGGCGAGCCGCCGACGCTCGAGACCGCCGAGACGCTGTTCAAGAGCCTGTTCTTCGACCCGGAGCGCTACGACCTCTCGGCCGTGGGCCGGGTCAAGATGAACTCCCGGCTCAATCTCAGTTGTCCCGACACCGTCCGCATTCTGCGCAAGGAGGACATCCTTTCGATCATTAAGGTGCTGGTCGATCTCAAGGATGGTCGCGGGGAAATCGACGACATCGATCACCTCGGCAACCGCCGCGTGCGCTCGGTCGGCGAGCTGATGGAGAATCAGTACCGGGTCGGACTCCTGCGCATGGAGCGCGCGATCCGCGAGCGCATGTCGACGGTCGAGATCGATTCGGTCATGCCGCACGACCTTATCAACGCCAAGCCGGCGGCGGCGGCGGTCCGCGAGTTCTTCGGCTCGAGCCAGCTCTCGCAGTTCATGGACCAGACCAACCCCTTGTCGGAGATCACCCACAAGCGGCGGCTGTCGGCGCTGGGGCCCGGCGGATTGACCCGCGAGCGCGCCGGTTTCGAGGTGCGCGACGTGCATCCGACGCATTACGGCCGCATCTGCCCGATCGAGACGCCGGAAGGTCCGAACATCGGCTTGATCAACAGCCTCGCGACCTATGCGCGGGTCAATCAATACGGCTTCATCGAAAGCCCCTACCGGCGCGTGATCAACGGCAAGATTGCCGACGAGATCGTCTATCTCTCGGCGATGGAGGAAAGCAAATACAACATCGCCCAGGCCAACATCGAGATCGACGGCCGCGGACGCATCGTGCCCGAGTTGGTGAGCTGCCGGCGCGGCGGCGATTTCGTCATGGTCAAGCCGGAGCAGATCGACTTTCTCGACGTTTCGCCCAAGCAGCTCGTCTCGGTCGCCGCGGCGCTGATCCCGTTCCTTGAGAATGACGACGCCAACCGCGCGCTGATGGGCTCCAACATGCAGCGCCAAGCGGTTCCGCTCATCCGCGCCGAGGCGCCGTTGATCGGCACCGGCATGGAATCGGTGGTGGCCCGCGATTCCGGCGCCGCCATCGCGGCGCGTCGATCGGGCGTTGTCGACCAGGTCGACGCAACCCGCATCGTCGTGCGCGCGACCGAGGAGATGTCCTCCACCGCCTCGGGGGTCGATATCTACAACTTGCTGAAGTTCCAGCGCTCGAACCAGAACACCTGCATCACCCAGCGCCCGCTGGTGAAGAAGGGCGACGTGGTCAAGGCCGGCGACATCATCGCCGACGGCCCTTCGACGCAGCTCGGCGAGCTGGCGCTTGGGCGCAACGTACTCGTCGCCTTCATGCCGTGGAACGGCTACAACTTCGAGGATTCGATCCTCATCTCCGAGCGCATCGGCGCCGACGACGTCTTCACCTCGATCCATATCGAAGAGTTCGAAGTGATGGCGCGCGACACCAAGCTCGGCCAGGAGGACATAACGCGCGACATTCCGAACGTCGGCGAGGAAGCGCTCAAGAATCTCGACGAAGCGGGTATCGTCTATATCGGCGCCGAGGTGAAACCCGGCGATATCCTGGTCGGCAAGGTGACGCCGAAGGGCGAATCGCCGATGACGCCCGAAGAAAAGCTGCTGCGCGCCATCTTCGGCGAGAAGGCGTCCGACGTGCGCGACACCAGCCTGCGCCTGCCGCCTGGCGTATCGGGAACGGTGGTCGAAGTGCGCGTCTTCTCCCGCCGCGGCGTCGACAAGGACGAGCGCGCGCTCGCCATCGAGCGCGCCGAGATCGAACGCCTGGCCAAGGATCGCGACGACGAAAAGGCGATCCTCGAGCGGAGCTTCTATGGCCGCCTGCACGACCGGCTGCACAATCAGACGGCGGCGAGCGGACCGAAGTCGTTGAAGCCGGGAACGCGTCTCAGCAAGGAGGCGCTCGACGAGATGACGCCGGGGCAGTGGCGGCAGATCTCGGTCAAGAACGACAAGGTGATGACCGAAATCGAAGGGCTCAAGAAGCAATTCGACGAGAGCGTCAAGGCGCTCGAGGCGCGCTTCGAGAACAAGGTCGAGAAGCTGCAGCGCGGCGATGAGTTGCCGCCGGGCGTGATGAAGATGGTCAAGGTCTTCGTCGCGGTGAAACGCAAATTGCAGCCGGGCGATAAGATGGCCGGACGCCACGGCAACAAGGGCGTAATCTCGCGCATCGTGCCAGCCGAGGACATGCCCCATCTCGAGGATGGCACGCCGGTCGATATCGTGCTCAATCCGCTCGGCGTGCCGAGCCGCATGAACGTCGGCCAAATTCTCGAGACGCATCTCGGTTGGGCCTCGCACCAGCTTGGCCGCCAGGTCGCCGAGATGCTCGACAAGGTGCAGAGGAACGGCAAAACCATCGATCTTCGCAAGCAGTTGCACAAGATCTATGGCAAGGACGGTCTGAAGCTCGACGGCAGCGAGCTCGACGACGCCCAGCTCGTCGAGATGTCGACGAATCTGCGCGACGGCATTCCGATGGCCACGCCGGTCTTCGACGGCGCCCGCGAGGACGACATCGTGCATATGCTGCAATCCGCCGGCCTCGACGCTTCGGGGCAGGTGTGGTTGTGGGACGGCCGGACGGGCGAGCGGTTCGACCGCAAGGTCACGGTCGGCTACATCTACATGCTCAAGCTCCATCACTTGGTCGACGACAAGATCCATGCTCGTTCGATCGGCCCATACAGCCTCGTCACCCAGCAGCCGCTCGGCGGCAAGGCGCAGTTCGGCGGCCAGCGTTTCGGCGAGATGGAGGTTTGGGCGCTCGAGGCGTACGGCGCCGCTTACACGCTGCAGGAGATACTGACGGTCAAGTCGGACGACGTGTCGGGCCGCACCAAGGTTTACGAGGCGATCGTGCGCGGCGACGACAATTTCGAGGCCGGCATACCCGAGTCGTTCAATGTGCTGGTCAAGGAGTTGCGCTCGCTCGGCCTCAACGTCGAGCTCAACCAGCGGAGCTATTGAGCATACGAAACGGCGGCGCCCGGCGCCGGCCGTCCTTCAGGCAGCGGAGTAACCCCAAGGGCCGCCAGTTCCGGCGGCTCGGCAGGAGACGATGATGAACGAAGTCGCGAACATTCTCGGTCAACCGACTGCGCCCCAGCAGTTCGATCAGATCCAGATCTCGATCGCCAGCCCGGAACGTATCCGCTCGTGGTCGTTCGGCGAGATCAAGAAGCCGGAGACGATCAACTACCGGACCTTCAAGCCCGAGCGCGACGGCCTCTTTTGCGCCCGCATCTTCGGTCCGATCAAGGACTACGAATGCCTGTGCGGCAAGTACAAGCGCATGAAGTACCGCGGGATCATCTGCGAGAAATGCGGTGTCGAGGTCACGCTGTCGAAGGTCCGACGCGAGCGCATGGGTCATATCGAGCTTGCCTCGCCGGTGGCGCATATCTGGTTCCTGAAGTCGCTTCCCAGCCGCATCGGATTGCTCGTCGACATGACGCTGCGCGATCTCGAGCGCGTGCTCTATTTCGAGAACTACATCGTCACCGAGCCGGGACTGACGCCGCTCAAGCTCCATCAGCTCCTGAACGAAGACCAGTTCGTCCGCGCCCAGGAGGAGCACGGCGAGGAGGCATTCACCGCTATGATCGGCGCCGAGGCGCTGAAGTCCATGCTCTCCGGCATCGACCTCGACGACGAACGCGACAAGATGCGCGCCGAGCTCAAGGAGACGACGTCGGAGGCGCGGCGCAAGAAACTCGTCAAGCGGCTCAAGCTCGTCGAATCCTTCATCGATTCCGGCAATCGGCCGGAGTGGATGATTCTCGACGTCGTGCCGGTCATTCCGCCCGAGCTGCGGCCGCTGGTGCCGCTCGACGGCGGCCGCTTTGCGACGTCGGATCTCAACGATCTTTACCGCCGCGTCATCAACCGCAACAACCGGCTGAAGCGCCTGATCGAGCTGCGCGCCCCGGACATCATCGTGCGCAACGAGAAGCGCATGCTGCAAGAGGCGGTCGACGCGCTATTCGACAACGGCCGTCGTGGCCGCGTCATCACCGGCGCCAACAAGCGGCCGTTGAAATCGCTGTCGGACATGTTGAAGGGCAAGCAGGGCCGGTTCCGCCAAAACCTGCTCGGCAAGCGCGTCGACTACTCGGGCCGCTCGGTGATCGTCGTCGGGCCCGAGCTCAAGCTGCACCAATGCGGTTTGCCGAAAAAGATGGCGCTCGAGCTGTTCAAGCCGTTCATCTACTCGAAGCTCGAGCTCTACGGCATGGCGACCACCATCAAGGCCGCCAAGCGAATGGTCGAAAAGGAGCGTCCCGAGGTGTGGGACATCCTCGAGGAGGTGATCCGCGAGCACCCCGTGCTGCTGAACCGCGCCCCGACGCTCCATCGGCTCGGCATCCAGGCCTTCGAGCCGGTGCTGATCGAGGGCAAGGCGATCCAGCTTCATCCGCTGGTGTGCACCGCCTTCAACGCCGATTTCGACGGCGACCAAATGGCGGTTCACGTCCCGCTGTCGCTCGAGGCCCAGCTCGAGGCGCGCGTCTTGATGATGTCGACCAACAACATCCTCTCGCCCGCCAACGGCAAGCCGATCATCGTTCCGAGTCAAGACATCGTGCTGGGGCTCTACTACCTGTCGATGATGCGCGAAGGCGAGCCGGGTGAAGGCATGATCTTCGCCGACGTCGCCGAGATCGAGCAGGCGCTGTTCAGCGGCCGGCTGTCGCTGCACGCCAAGATCCGGGCGCGGTATCGCACCGTCGACAAGGACAACGCTCCGTTGACGCAGGTGATCGAGACGACCGCGGGCCGCATGCTGCTGTCGCAGATCCTGCCGATCAACCCGAACGTGCCGTTCGCCCTGGTCAACCAACTTCTCACCAAGAAAGAGATATCGAACGTAATCGATATCGTTTATCGCCATTGCGGCCAGAAAGAGACGGTGATCTTCGCCGACCGGTTGATGGCGTTGGGCTTCCAGCGCGCATGCCATGCCGGGATTTCGTTCGGCAAGGACGATCTGGTCATCCCGGCGACCAAGGAAAAACTGGTCGAGGAGACCAAGGCGAAAGTGCAGGAGTACGAGCAGCAGTATCAGGACGGATTGATCACGCAGGGCGAAAAATACAACAAGGTGGTCGACGCGTGGTCGCATTGCACCGACAAGGTCGCCGAGGAGATGATGAAGGAGGTCAGCCGACCCAAGCGGGGCGAGCCGATCAACTCGGTCTACATGATGGCGCATTCGGGCGCCCGCGGCTCGGCGGCGCAGATCAAGCAGCTCGCCGGAATGCGCGGCTTGATGGCGAAACCTTCCGGCGAGATCATCGAGACTCCGATCATCTCCAACTTCAAGGAAGGCTTGACCGTGCTCGAGTACTTCAACTCGACGCACGGCGCGCGCAAGGGGCTGGCGGATACCGCGTTAAAGACCGCCAACTCGGGCTATCTGACGAGACGCCTGGTCGACGTGGCGCAGGACGCGATCATCGTCGAGGACGATTGCCTCACCAAGGAAGGTCTCGGCATGAAGGCGGTGGTCGAAGGCGGCGAAATCATCTCGCCGCTCTCCGAGCGGATACTCGGCCGCACCGCCGCGGTCGACGTCGTCGACCCGCTATCGGGCAACGTCATCATTCCGGCCGGACGCCTCATCGAGGAGAGCGAGGTCGAACAGATCGAACGGGCCGGACTGGAGCATGTCAAGATTCGCTCGGTGCTGACCTGCCAAAGCAAGAGCGGCGTATGCGGGGCG
>DATFES010000132.1:0-8652 GCA_035250945.1 Alphaproteobacteria bacterium
GGCGGCGCGGCGATGGGCGTCGGCGGCGTTCTGGCGCTGGGATGCACGATTGGCCAGGGCATCACCGGGCTGTCGACTTTGGCGCTCGGGTCGTTGATCGCTTTCGTCTCGATCGTCGGCGGCGCGGTCTATGCCCTGAAGTATCTCGAGGAAGGCACCCTGCTCGGCGCTCTCCGCGCGCTCGCGGCGCGGACATAGGCGCCATCGGCGGATCGATCCAACCGACCAAGCGATCATGGACACACCAACCGACACTTTGGCCAAACTGTACCCCGTGTCCATCAAAGGGGTCGTGGTCATCGACGATCGCATCGTATTGTTGCGCAATAGCCGGAAAGAGTGGGAGCTACCGGGCGGCAAGCTCGACCCCGGCGAGCAGCCTGAGGCCTGCTGCAAGAGGGAAATCGCCGAGGAGCTTGGACTTGATGTCCGCGTCGGTCCGATCGTCGATTGCTGGGTCTATACGATCACGCCCGCGGTCGACGTCCTAATCGTTTCATATGGCTGCGTCGTCGAGGCTGGCGCGGCCATTCGGCTGAGCGACGAGCATTGCGAATTCGGCCTGTTCATGCCCGATAAGCTCGCCGGACTCGATCTGCCCGAGGGCTACCGGAGGTCGATCCGGCGCTGGCTTGCCAATCCACGCCCGGCTTTAATCCGCGATGGCCTGCGTTGAAAACGCGATACTTGCCGATTAGGTTCTCATTGGACGCCGCCGCCATGCCAGACACGCACGACATCGCCCCGATTCGCCGACGCGCGGTGCTTGCCGGCATGGCTTTGCTTGCCCCGTCGATAACGCCACGGCGCGCCCGCGCCCAGGTGGCGTCGCCTCCCGGCACGCATATGCAAGTTCTGGCGCGGCTTGTCGGCGGTCGCGCCGCCAAGCAGGGGCGGGTTCGCGTGCTGCTGGCCGATGTCGTCGATAACGGCAATTCGGCGCCGTTGACCGTCAGCGTCGACAGCCCGATGAGCGAAAAGGATCGCTGCACCGCGATCCATGTCGTCGCCGACGGCAATCCCAACCCCGAAGTGTTCTCGGTGCGGTTCGGCCCCAGCGTCGGCAAGGCCGAGGTACAGACGCGAATTCGGTTGGCGCGCAGCCAAAGCGTGGTCGCCTATGCCGAGATGAGCGACGGCACCGTTTGGTCGGGACGCGCGCAGACGGTCGTCACCGTCGGCGGCTGCGGGAGTTGAGCATCATGGCCGAAGTTCGACTGCGCGTGCCCCAGAACGCTCGAAAAGGCGAGATCATGGAGATCAAGACTCTCGTTTCGCACGACATGGAATCGGGACAGCGGCGCGACGATGCCGGCAAGCTGATCGCCCGAAAGATCCTGAACAAGTTCGTCTGCGCGTTCGAGGGCGAAGAAGTTCTCAGCGCCGATTGGGCGGCGGCGATCGCGGCTAACCCTTACTTCGCCTTTCATGTCCGGGCGAGCCGATCGGGAACTTTCGAGTTCGCATGGACCGACGACGATGGAACCGTCATTCGCCAGCGCGCCGCGATCGTCGTGACGTAAGCGGCGATCGAAACCAATCCCGCTTTGAACTTTTCGTCGAGTTGTCGCAGAATTCGTCGGCCAAAACCTCAGAACGAACCAACCGACAGGGAGACAGGCAATGCGCGTGAGGCAAATCGGGCGCTCCGCCGCTGCGGCGGGGGCGCTTGGGGTTGTCGTGCTCTTTGGCATGGCCGCGCCAGCCAAGGCGCAGAACGCCAATCCGCAGCTTCTCACCATCACCTGCGCCGGCTGCCACGGGCCCGGGGGGCACAGCCCCGGGACGATTCCATCGATCTTCGGCCGCACGTCGGAGTCGATCGCCGAAACGCTGCGCGCCTTTCGCGACGACCGCCGCCCGGCGACGGTGATGAACCGCATCGCCAAGGGCTACTCCGATACCGAGATCAACGCCGTCGCGCGCGAAATCTCGGGCAATTGGAAGTGAGGGGACCGCCATGAACAAGCTCTCGCGCCGCGGCTTTACGCGCCTCGCCGGCGCGGCCGTCGCGACCTCCGCGCTCGGCCTCCATGCTTGCGCGCAGATGCAGCCGGCCAAGGCGCGCGTCGTCGTCATCGGCGGCGGCTTTGGCGGCGCGACCGCCGCGCGTTACATCCGCCAACTCGATCCCGCGGTCGAGGTGACGCTGATCGAGCCGAGCCGCGTGTTTCATACCTGCCCATTCAGCAACTATGTGCTGGCCGGCTTCAAGCGGATGGAAGACATCGCGCACAGCTACGGCGCGCTGACCGAAAAGCACGGGGCACGCGTCGTCCACGATACGGTCGAAGCGATCGACCCCGCCCAGCGGACCGTTCGTCTCGCCTCGGGCGGGACGCTGTCGTACGACAAGCTGATCGTCTCGCCCGGCGTCGATTTCCGTTTCGGCGCCATCGAGGGCCACACCGAGGCGTCGACGGAAGCGATGCCGCACGCCTGGAAGGCGGGGCCGCAGACGATGCTTCTGCGCCGCCAGCTCGAGGCGATGCCCGACGGCGGCGTGGTGATCATGGTCGCCCCGCCCAACCCCTTCCGCTGCCCGCCCGGCCCGTACGAACGGGCGGCGATGATCGGGCACTACCTCAAGAACAACAAGCCACGCTCGAAAATCCTCATCCTCGACGCCAAGGACATGTTTTCGAAGCAGGGACTTTTCCAGGACGGATGGAAGGCGGTCTATGGCGACATGATCGAGTGGGTGCCGCTGAGCAAGGACGGAAAGGTGACGCGCGCCGTTCCCGCCGAAATGACCGTCGTCAGCGAATTCGGCCAACGCCACCGGGGCGCGGTGATCAACCTCATCCCGGCGCAGTGGTCGGGCGCGATCGCGCGCAGCGCCGGGCTCGCCAACCAGACCGGCTGGTGCCCGGTCGATCCGACGACTTTTGAATCGACGATCCACAAGAACGTTCACGTCATCGGCGATGCATGCATCGCCGGCGCGATGCCCAAATCGGGATTCGCCGCCAATAGCCAAGGCAAGGTCGCAGCGCTCGCCGTGGTCAATTCGGTCAACGGCCGGCCGACCGCGGCGCCGACTTACGTCAACACCTGCTACAGCCTGATCGCGCCCGATTACGGCATCTCGGTCGCCGATGTTTATCGCGTCACGCCCACCGGGATCGTCGCCACGCCGAATGCCGGCGGCGTCAGCCCGCGCAACGCCGACCGCGCTTTCCGGGCGAACGAGGCGCGTTACGCCGAGGGCTGGTACGCCGCAATGTCGGCGGAGATCTGGGACGCTTAGGCCAGATGCAGAGTTCGCCCATGCCGGCCGCCCCCGAGGAGCTCGTCTTTTATGGCCATCCACGCTCGGGTAACGCCTACAAGGTAGCGCTGATGCTGGCGCTGACCGGCGCGCCGCATCGCTTCGAGCTGGTCGACCTCAACGCCGGCAAGCAGCGCACGCCCGAGTACCTGAAGATAAGCCGTTTCGGCCAAGTACCGGCGCTCGTCCATGGCGAGATCAAGATCGCGCAGTCGAACGCGATTCTCCTCTATCTCGCCGAGCTGACGGGTAAGTTCGGCGCCTCGGGCGTCGTTCAGAGATACGCTGTGTTGGAATGGCTGATGTGGGAGCAGGACATGCTATTCCCCGGCGTCGGCCGGACGCGTTTTCTCACCAAGGTCGTCAAGGGCGATCCAGGCGCAATCGATTTCTTTCGCCAGCTCGGCGAACGCGGGTTTGGCGTCCTCGAAACGCGGCTCGGCGAGAGCCCGTATCTTTCCGGCGTCGCCCCGACCGTGGCCGACATCGCCGTATACGGCTACGCGCGACTCGCCGAGGACGCCGGTTTTGACCTCGGCGGCCAACCCAAGATCCTCGCTTGGCGCAAATCGATGGAAGCGCTGCCGGGCTGGGCGCCGCCGGCGAAGCTGTTCCCCGCCGTTTAGTTTTGGCGGATCACGTGCCGACCTTCGCCAGCACGTCAGCCTTGAGGAAGCGCTCGACCAGCAGCATGAAGACGATCGACGGCACCAGCAGGATGAGCGCGGTGATCGACGAGATTTGATAATTCCCGCCCATGCTGGCGGTGAACATGAGCAGAGGCAGCGTCGTCACCTCGGGCGCGCCGACGAAATAGGAGCCGGTGAACTCGTCGAGCGATTCCAGGAAAACGAAGATCGCGCTGGCGACGATGCCGGGCAGCGCCAGCGGCAAGGTCACGGTGAAGAAGGTGCGGAGGCCCGAGGCGCCGATGTTGCGCGCCGCCTCCTCGAGCTCGCGGTCGACCGCCGCGAAGGCGGCGGTGGAGATCCACACCGCGTAAACCAGGCCATGCACCGTGTGGACCAGCACGACTCCGGCGACCGTGCCGTTGAGGCCGAACTCGTAGAAGACGCGCGCCACGTTGATGTAGATCGGCAGGCTCGGAAAGGCCTGCGGCAACAGGAAGGCGAGCATGATCAGCGCCCGCCATGGCAGCCGTCCGCGGGCGAGCGCATAGCCGGCCGGCACCGAGACGGCGAGGCACGTCGCCACGGTCAAGAGCGCGATCCAGATGCTGACCCATAGCGATTCCATCGCCCGGCCGGTCGGCCGGAAGACCTGCTCCCAGTAGCGAAACCCCCATTGCGAGGGCAGCTTGTGGGGGAAATACCAGGCCTCGGCGAGCGACCACAGAACGAGATTGGCGAGCGGGCCGAAGATGGCGAAGGCGATGAGGCCGAGGACGATCGCCCGCGGAAGCCATGTCATGGCGGCGTTCGCGGTCATTGCGCGCTCCGTTCGCGCACGCCCTGGCGCAGATAGACCCACGCCGCCAGCCCGGTCATCACATACGATATGAAGCCGAGCGCGTTGGCGACGCCGTAATCGCCAAAAGCGTTGATGCGATACGCCATGTCGACGGTGAGCATGGTCGGCGAACCGCCGCTCACCATGATCGGCACCGACAGCACCGACATCATGGTGACAAAGGACAGGATCAGGCCGACAAGGAGCGTGCCCCGCACCTGCGGCACGACGATCTCGACCAGGATGCGCAACCGCGAAGCGCCGAGGTTGCGCGCCGCGTCGATCGTCCCGCGATCGAGCGCGGCCATGGCGCCCGCCACCATCAACGTGACGAATGGAAGCTGCTTCCAAACGAAAGTGATGATGATGCCGCGCCAATCGAGGAAACTTTGCGTCGACCCGATATCGACCAGGCCGAGCGAGACCAGCGTGTTGTTCATCAGGCCGTTCTTGGCGAGGAAGGTGCGCATGCATTGCGCGGCGACGATGAACGGCACGAACAAGGGCCAGCGATAAAGCCAGGCCAGCATCGCGATCGCCGCGCGATTCTCGCCGAGCGTCAAATATCCGCCGATGGCGATCGAGCACGCGCCGATCAGCGTCGTCGAGACGGCGATGATGATGAAGGTGAAAATGACGTCGCGAGTGTAGAGCTCGAACGCCTTGGCGAAATTGTCCAGCGTCGCGGCGCCCGACTTGTCGGCGAACGCGCTGATCAGCGAATAGCCCAGCGGATAGACGAAGAGCGCCAGCACCACGACGAGCGCCGGCGTCACCAGCAGCAGCGACAGACCGCGCGAACGGGTCATGCGACCGGCGCGCCCTCACCCGGCAACGCATGGGTTGCCGGGTGAGGGTCTCCCGTCAATTGGCGGCGACGCGTTCGTAGGCTTCGAGGATCTCGGTGAAATACTGCGATATCGGCATCGGCTTGCCCTTTGAGGACAGGTCCTGCGGCGAGACGTCCTTGAACAGCTTCTCCCACACCGCCTTGTCGAGGTGGGACTGGACGTGCTGGGCGTCGATTCCAGGATACCAGTTGAAACGCTTGACGATGCCCTCGGCCTGGATCTTCGGGCTCGTCGCGAACTCGACGAACTTGCGCGCCGCATCCATGTTCGCCGCCTTGGCCGGGATGACGTAGTACATCGGCTGCCCGGGCAGGCCTGGCGACAAGATCTGCAGCCGCATGGTCGGCGGCAACCGGCCCTCCGCCTGCCAGGTGTAGAACATGTCGACCCACACCGGCCCCATGGTGATCTCGCCGCGGTTGAGCATGTCGAGCGTGCCGGCGTTCCCCGGCGTGATGACGACCTTCTGGTTGAACTCCTTGAGCTTGGTCAGCGCCGGGGCCCAGGCGTCCTTGGTCTTGGCGTCGTAGGGACCTTCCATGAGCTGCTGGGCGTTGGGCGCGTAAGCGTAAATCCAGCCGAACACGAAAGCGACGCCCGACATTCCGCCCTTGATGCCGTTGTGCCCGAATTTCTTCGGATTGGCGGTCACCCATTGCACGAGCTCGTCGTAGCTCTTGGGCGGATTGGCGACCAGCGCCGGGTTGTAGGCGATCGCCGTCTGGCTGTGGAACATCGGGATGACGTAGCCGTCGACGTTGGTGCCAAGCGCATTCTTCGCGGTGTCGCGGGTGACAAGCCCTCCGGTCGAGACCTTGGTGCGATAGGCGTCGAGCAATCCTTCACCCACCATCTGACCGGCCATTTTCTGGTGGACGACCGCGACGTCGACATCCCATTGCGCGGCATTCGCCTTCTTCTGGGCGTCGAGGCGCTCCCAGATCTTCTGCGAACCGGCGTCGCCGGGGCCGGTGCCGACCGCGCGGACTTTGATTCCGGGATTGTCCTTCTCGAAAAGCGGTCCGAGAAAGTCGGTGACATAGTCGACCATGTTCTGGTCGCCGGCGGTCATGACATTGATGGTGCGTTGCGCCGCGGCTGGCTGGGCCAGCAGCAGCCCGGCGGCGAGCCCGGTCGCGATCATCGCCGTCGAACGCATGAGCGTACGCATGTGAATGGACCTCCCTAGGAAATGCGACGGCCGAGCACGCTAGCCGTCGCGCGTTGCGATTTTATGTCGGCGTCGTTCGCGTTGATCGAAGGATTCACTGCATTGTCCGCGGATAGACGTGGAGCGCGTTGGCCGGAAGACGGATGCCGACTTCGGCGCCGACGGCGAGCCGTCGCTCGTCGTCGACCATGAACTGCCGATCGCCGACGCGCACGGCATATCGCCAGAAGCCGCCCGGATACGAAGATTGGGCGATGCGGCCACGTAAGACAAGCTCTTCGCCGCCGCCGGGCGCGCCGGGATCGGTGAGGTGCGCCGCCTCGCTGCGGAAATGCACCACGACCGGTCCCGAAGCGGCGCCGTCGGCGCGCGCGATCCGCGCCTCGCCGTTATGCGGGCCCGCCTCGATGACGATCTGCTCGGCTTCGTCGCGCGCGCGGAGTTCGATGGCGTTGGCGGCGCCCATAAATGCCGCGACGAAGGGCGAGTTCGGCCGGTTGTAGACTTCCTCCGGCGCACCGGCCTGGACGATGTCGCCGGCGTCGAGGATGACGATGCGATCGGCCATCACCATCGCCTCCTCGCGATCGTGCGTCACGTGGATGGCGGTGATGCCGATCGATTGCTGAAGCGCCTTGATCTCGTGGCGGACATCCTCGCGAATGCGCGCATCGAGGTTCGACAGCGGCTCGTCGAGGAGCAGGATCTTGGGATTGACCGCCAGCGCGCGGCCGAGCGCCACGCGCTGCCGCTGGCCGCCAGAGAGCTGCGTCACCATGCGCTGTCCGAACCCGCCGAGCTTGAGCATGGCCAGGACCTCGTCGACCCGCCGCTGAATCTCCGAGCGCGCCTGCCGGCGCAATCGCAATCCGTAACCGATGTTCTGCGCCACGGTCATGTGCGGCCACAGCGCGTAGGACTGGAAAACCATCGCCATCTCGCGCCTGTCGGGCGGCGCGCGGGTGATGTCGCGGCCGTCGACGCGGATGGCGCCCGATGCGACTGGCACGAAGCCGGATATGGCGCGCAGCAACGTCGTCTTGCCGCAGCCCGACGAGCCGAGCAGGGCGACGAATTCGCCGCCGCCAATGGCGAGCGAGACGCCCTTCAGCACCCGGACGGCGCCGTAGGCCACCTCGACCTGGTCGATTTCGAGCGCCGCCGACGACATGCCCTTATCTTTCGTTCTCACGCCGCACCGCGGGCCGCGGGAGGGCAATCTTAGCCCACTCTCGGGGTCCGCCGCCAAGCCCCAAGCCCGGCGAGCCCGCGATTGCGCCCGCCCCGGCACTGGCCCACAATGCGGCCCCACGCGGCGGAAATTGCTTCCAAACGTCGCGTTCGACGGACGAACCACTCGAGGCGATACGCATGAACCAGATCGATCTCGCCGGCCGCAAGGCCGTGGTCACCGGCGGCGGCCGCGGCATCGGCCTCGCCATCGCCGAACGCTTCCTCGATTCCAAGGCCGAGGTGGCGCTGTGGGACGTCGATGCGCATGCCCTCGACGCGGCGACCAAGCGCCTCGCCGGCCATGGCACGGTACATTCGACGGTGGTCGACGTGACCGACGCCGCCTCGGTGACCGCCGCCGCCCAAGCCGCCATCGGCCAGATGGGCGGCATCGACATCCTGGTCAACAACGCGGGCATCACCGGACCGAACATTAAGACGTGGGAGTATGCGCCCGACGCTTGGCGCAAAGTGCTCGATGTCGATTTGACCGGTCCGTTCCTGTGCTGCCGCGAAGTCGCGCCGAAGATGATCGCCAACAAATACGGACGCATCGTCAACGTCGCTTCGGTCGCCGGCAAGGAGGGCAACCCCAACGCTTCGGCCTACAGCGTCGCCAAGGCCGGGTTGATCTGCCTCACCAAGTCGCTCGGCAA
>DATFES010000008.1:0-3986 GCA_035250945.1 Alphaproteobacteria bacterium
AGCACCGGGGTGAACCAGCGATAGATCGGTAGCGCTTCGGCATATTTTCCAGCCGCCAGCAGCTCCCATAGTCGCACCGATTCGCGCGGAAACGCATCGGTGAAGCCAGACACCCAGCCGCCCGCGCCGAGCGCCGCCGCTTCGAAAACCAGATCGTCGAGGCCGCAGAAAACAACGTACCGATCGCCCAGCATGTTGAAGAGATCGGTGAAACGCCGTGAATTACCGCCGCTCTCCTTGATGCACACCAGATTGCGCTCGCCGGCGAGCGCGGCGAAATCCTCCGGTTTCAAATCCACGTAATAGGCCGGCGGGTTGTTGTAGACCATGATCGGCAGCTTGGTCGCGCGCGCAACGGCGCGGAAATGGGCGACCGCCTCGCGCGAATCCGCCTTGTAGACCATCGCCGGCAAGACCATTAGACCGTCCAGTCCCGCCTCCTCGCAGGCCGCGGCGAAACGGCAGGCCGCGCGCGTCGAGTTTTCGGCGACGCCCGATAAGAGCGGAATTCGTCCGCGCACCGTTTCCTTGGCCATCCTGACGACGGCGAGTTTCTCCTCGGGCTCGAACACCGTGTTCTCGCCGACCGAGCCGAGCATGATCACGCCATGGATTCCGGCATCGACCATCGATTCCAGAAGGTGCCGCGTCGCGGCGATATCGATCGAACCATCGGCGGCGATCTGCGTCGTAGCGGCTGGAAACACGCCGCGCCAATCGTTGCGCATCGATTGCTCCTTGACCTGACTTGCCGCGCTGCGGCCGGCGCGGCGTCTAGGCGTTTCGGCGCGGCAGCGACTCAAGATAGGCGATGACGTCCGCGCTCGTGACGACATCGACGTAGCGACGGCCAACGTCGCGCAGGTTGTCGCGATGCGGGCCCTCCTCGATGTCGCCCACGCAGTCCTCCGGCACGACGGTGCGATACCCGTGCTGAAAGCTGTCGATCGCCGTCGCACGGATGCAACCGCTTGTGTTGCACCCGGTCAAGATCACCGTGTCGACGCGCTGGCGAATGAAGAACGGCACGACCGGGGTCTGGAACATCATCGATGGCCCTGTCTTGCAAACGACCACGTCGTAGTCGGGATCGTAAATCCGCCGGTCGAGCGCCACGGAAGGATGTCCGTGAAGATATTGCTCGCGCACCGCCGTGATCTTCCAATGCGGCATATCATCGACGCTCTTGTAGGCGGTGTAACAGGCGGCGACCGGAACGCGCGCTCGCCGCGCCACGGCGAGCAGGCGCGCCGTGTTTTGCACCGCCCGCTCGACCAGCGGCGCGCCGCCCAAGGGATATGTCGGATCGGTGTGGGAAAGCTGCAGGTCGATCACCAGCACGCCGGGCCGCTCGCCGAAACCGATTTGATGCGCGCCATAGCCGCGCGTCGCATAGTCGTCGCCGTTGGCTTTTCCCTGTTCGGTCATCCCCGCCTCCGCCGGACAATCGGCTTGACACCCCATGGTCTCGCATATTGTATCCAAGCCGACAACACGTAACCGACGCAAGCGCCGAACCCGCGGCCACACGGCGTCAGCGTGGCGTCCCGCCGATTCCGATCGCTGCGGTCCGGGCGTTTAAGGGGGAATCTCGGGGATCATGGCGACGCCGATTCTTTTTCGCAATTTGCAGCTCTTCGATCCGCGATGGGATGAACCGCGTGGCGGCTATGAGGTTCTGGTCGAAGGGGAGCTGATAAAGGAAGTTTCGTCGAAACCGATCAAGGCGCCTGGCGTTGAGGTCGTCGATTGCGGCAAGCGCGTGCTGATGCCGGGCCTGATCGACTGCCATGTCCACATCTTTCTGTCGGAGGTCTACCTCCGCAACCTCGAACAGGTGCCGCTGACGCTGATGACGGCGCGGGCCAGCGATCTGATGCGCGCCATGCTCGACCGCGGATTCACCACCGTGCGCGATACCGGCGGCGCCGACTGGGGCATCAAGGAGGCGGTAAATCTCGGCTTGTTACCCGGTCCCCGCCTCTTCATCTCAGGCCGAGCAATCGGGCCGACGGGAGGGCACAGCGACATGCGGCGGCGGACCGACATGGGAGCTGCGTGCGCGTGCTGCAACGCGATGAACTATGTCATGGAAATCGCCGACGGCGTCGACGGCGTGCGCAAGGCGGTTCGCGAGCAGATGCGGCTCGGCGCCGATCAGATCAAGATCATGTGCTCGGGCGGCGTCGCCTCGCCCTACGATCCGCTCGACAGCCTGCAATTTTCGCCCGGCGAAATCGCCGCCGCGGTGGAGGAGGCGCACGCCTTCAATCGGTATGTCCTCGCGCACGCCTACACGCCCGAGGCGATCACGCGCGCGGTCAGCAACGGCGTTCGCACGGTCGAGCACGGCAACTTGATCGACGCACCGGCGGCGAAATTGCTCGCCGGCAAGAAGGGCTTCATGGTCGCCAATCTGGTGACCTACTTCGTCATGAAGGATCGCGCGGTGCAATTCGGGATGACTCCCGAAATGCTGGCCAAGAACGACCTCGTTCTCGACGGCGCCCTGCGGTCGCTCGAGATCTGCAAGAAGGCGGGCGTTCCCGTCGGCTACGGCAGTGATCTGCTCGGTCCGCTCCAGATCGAGCAAAGCCGCGAGTTCATATTCCGCGCCCGCGTATTGAAGCCGCTCGAGATCATCCGGCAGGCGACGATCGTCGGCGCGCGGATCCTACGCCACGAAGGCAAGCTTGGAATCGTCGAGCCTGGCGCCTACGCCGATTTCATCGTCGTCGATGGCGATCCGCTCAAGAAGCTCGAGCTCTTCCTCGATCAAGGGGCACACCTGCCGGCGATCATGAAGGCCGGTAAGTTCCATAAGAACCGGCTTCACTGATGGCAAAGCGGCGTCGCGATATGCGCCGAGGACCGGAGTAGCCGGGTCGTGCTGGCGGCGGCGCTCCGCGACTCGCGTCTCATCGGCCGATGGGCGCTGCGTGCGGCGGCCGGGGCATCGCTCGGCTTCATCCTCCTGCCGCTGATCTTCGTGATCTGGCTCGCCTTTTTTCAGAACGAGATCGTCTCCTTCCCTCCCGAGGGCTACACGCTACGCTGGTTCAGGGCGATCTTCGACCAAAACAAGTTCGTCGACGGGTTCGTGGTCAGCATCCAAACTGGCCTCGTGGCGACCATTTTGGGACTGGCATTAGGCGTGCCCGCGGCGCTTGCACTGGCGCGACGGCGTTTCGCCGGGCGCGAATCTATCAACACGCTGTTGCTGGCGCCGTTGGTGGTGCCGGGCGTCGTTCTTGGCACGTCGATCTACGTATTCCACATCGAGGCCGAGATCGCCACAGGGCTGCCGATCATCGGGTCGCTCGGTGGGCTGATCGCCGCGCATACGCTCGTCGTCATCCCCTGGTGCGTGCGATTGGTGACCGCCAGCCTCGCCGGCTTGGACCGCGCGACCGAGGAAGCGGCGCAGAATCTCGGCGCCACGCCGCTGGTGACCTTTTTTCGTATAACCCTGCCGGCGATCCGGCCCGGCATCGTCGCCGGCGCGTTGTTCGGCTTCGTGATGTCGTTCGGAAACTTGGAGATGAGCCTGTTCTTGGTCGGCCCCGGACGGACGACGCTGCCCATCGCCATCCTGCAATACCTCGAGTGGAAGCTCGATCCGACGATCGCCGCGGTGTCGGTGCTGCAGATCGCGATCATCGGCGTGGCGATGATCGTCACCGACCGCTACGTCAAACTGGCGCGCGTGGTCTAGGACGATGGCGCAACTCGACCTCCAGCGTCTGACCAAGCGCTATGGCGAATTCGCCGCCGTCCATGACGTGACGCTCACCGTCAATGAGGGCGAGTTTCTCGTCCTGCTTGGGCCGTCCGGCTGCGGCAAGACGACGACGCTTAGAATGATCGCCGGCTTCGTCGCGCCGACGTCGGGCGCAATTCGCCTCGGCGGCCGGGATATCACCCTCCTGCCGCCGTGGCGGCGGAACACCGGGCTGGTATTTCAAAGCTATGCCCTGTTTCCGCAT
>DATFES010000134.1:0-2714 GCA_035250945.1 Alphaproteobacteria bacterium
GCCCATCAATACGCTATTCGTCGGAACGACGAAAGCGCGCCCGCGTCCACTCTTGCTTGACCTTTGCCGTGACGGACCGCAAGATTTTCTTGCCCGCGCGCGGAGCTTGGCGGGCGGTCGAAGGTACTGCACGCTTGAGCAGGCCGATCACAGGGGGAGACCAATGAACAATCGAGATTCGGAACACCATTCGCGACGTGCATGGCTGGCGACGATCATCGCCGCGAGTGTTGTGGCAATGGCGGGCGGCGCGGCTCTTGCTCAGGTGCCCGAGATCAAGTTCGGCACGACCTCGCCGCCGGGCAATGTCCAGGAACTGTCGGCGCAGGAATTCGCCAAGCGCTTCAATCAAAAAGCGGCCGGCAAGGCGAAGCTTGACGTGTTCCATTCGGGCCAGCTCGGCAGCGATAGCGAGATGTTGCAAAAGCTGAAAATCGGCACGCTCGACATGTCGCAACCGTCGACCGCGACGTCGAGCGTAATGGCAGAGTTCGGACTTTTCGATCTGCCGTACCTGGTCAAGGACCGCAAGCACATGGTGTGCATTGCCGACGCGATAGTCTGGCCCAGACTCGCGCCCAAATTGGAGCCGCTCGGCTACAAGCTGATCGGCATCTGGGAAAACGGCGTCCGGCACATCACTAACAATACGCGCCCAATCAAGACGCCCGAGGACCTCAAGGGGATCAAGTTGCGCGTGCCGCAGGGCGTGTGGCGGGTGCGCATGTTCCAGGCATATGGCGCCAACCCGACGCCGATGGCGTTCTCGGAGGTGTTCGTCGCGCTTAAGACCGGCGTCCTCGACGGGCAGGAGAACCCCTACACCAACATCCTCGCCGGAAAGTTCCAGGAAGTGCAAAAATACCTCACGGAATCGAGCCACGTTTACACGCCGAGTTTTCCGACCGCGAGCATGCGACGTTGGTCCAGCTGGTCGCCCGACGTGCAAAAGGCGATTCTCGAGGCGGCGAAAGAGGTCCAACCATGGACCTATGACATCGCGGAAAAAGAGGAGAAGGACACCAAGGAGAAGTTGATATCGGGCGGCATGCAGTTCAACGTCGCCGACCGCGACGCCTTCGTTAAGGCCAGCGAGCCGGTCTACGAGCTATTCGCCAAGGAGGTGTCCGGCGGCCGCCAGCTCATCGACGAGGCGCTGGCGCTGGCCAAGAAGCCGGGCTGCTGAGACAGGCGCGCGCGCCCATCGTTGGCGCGAAGGGCGCGCCCGCCATTTTCCGTCCGGACGCTACATGAGATCGCTGGCGCGCGTGCGGCGCGGCTTCGAGGCCGCGCTCGCGGCGTTTTGCGTCGTGCTGATGGTCTCGTTGTTCGTCCTGGTGATCGTCGCCGTCGCCTATCGCCAAGCGGGGGCGTCGCTTACCTGGTACGACGAAGTGGCGACGGTGATCCTCGCATGGCTCACCTATTACGGCTCGGCGCTTGCCGCCCTGAAGCGGGGACATCTCGGCTCGCCCGAAGTGATGCGGCGAATCCCGGCGTCGATACGGCTGCCGCTCTTCGTCCTCGGCGAGACATTGGTGGTCGCGTTTTTCCTCGTTCTGGCCTGGGCGGGGCTCGAAGTGGTCATCCTGCTCGAGGGCGATCGCCTCATCAGCTTGACCTGGGTCCCGGTGCAATTCACCCAATCGGTGATCCCGATCGGCGCGGGACTGTTCGTCATCGCGCAATTGATGTCGATTCCGGACGAATGGCGCAGGCTCGGCGGCGAGGCCGGGCTGCCGACCGAGCAGATCTAGAGGGCGACGATGGACACCCTGGCGATGCTGCTTGGCATGGTGGCGTTGGTGTTGATCAACGTGCCGATCGCCGCCTCGATCGGCCTCGTTGCGCTTGTGGCGATGATCGCGCTCAAGGGCGGCGGCGACCTGCTCAACCTTGCGATCACGATGTACGAGGGCGCGCGCAGCTTCCCGTTACTGGCGATACCGCTGTTCATCCTCGCCGGCTCGATCATGAACGCCGGCGGCATTTCGCGCCGCCTGATCGATTTCTGCTCGGCGCTGCTCGGCTCGATCCGCGGCGGCCTCGCCATGGTCGACATCGGCACCTCGATCTTTTTCGCCGAAATATCGGGCTCGGCGGTCGCCGACGTGGCGGCGATGGGCTCGATCCTGATTCCGGCCATGAAAAAGAAAGGCTATCCGGCCGAATTCGCTGCGGCGACGACCTCGGCCTCCGGGTCGCTCGCCATCATCATCCCGCCGTCGATTCCGATGATCCTGTACGGAACCATCGCCGGAGCGTCGATCGTGCAGCTTTTCGTTTCGGGGATCGTTCCCGGACTCCTCGGCGGGTTTGGGCTGATGGGCGTCGCATACTGGTACGCGCGGCGCTACAACTTTCCGGTCGAGCAAGTGTTCAATCTCTGCCGGCTGTGGGTCGCGTTCAAGGGCGCGGCTTGGGCGTTCCTGCTGCCGGTGATTATTCTCGGCGGAATCTTCGGCGGTATCGTCACCGCGACCGAGGGCGCCGCGCTTGCCGTGCTGGCGGCGATCTTCGTCAGCGGCGTGATATACCGCGAGATCGACCTGCGTTTCCTTTATCGGACGACCGTCGACGGCGTGATCCAGACCGCCGTCGTCATGCTTCTCATCGCGACTTCGACGCTGCTGGGAGCGTATCTCACCGAGACGCGTGTGCCGCAAGCGGCGGCGCAGTGGCTGACCGACCTCACCAACGATCGCTACGTCGTG
>DATFES010000010.1:0-2511 GCA_035250945.1 Alphaproteobacteria bacterium
CAGGACCGCGACGCGATGCCCGGGCGCCTGCTCTGCGCCGGCTGCGCCGTCGACAAGCTCGAAAACGACACGCGGCGCGACGCCAAACTGAAAAAGCGGCACCTGCTCGCGGACGTGTTCCCCATTGGCTGACGACATCCCGGGCTATAGCAGCGACTTCGCCACGCAAGCGGCGTTGCAGCAGTACTTTCAGTTCTACGCGGGCGCGCAGGCTGCCTCAGGGGGCGCGATCGCACCAGGGGGGGCGGCTGGGGGTGGGGGTGCGCCGGCGCCGGCGCCCGCGCCCGGCGCTGAGACGCCGCTCTACACTCCCGGGCCGGGCCCGCTATCGCCGGGCGAGCTCGCGAACGTGCTAGGCGAGGCTCCGCCGTCGTCATGGCCGGCGAGCTGGACCGCAGTAGCGGCTGGCATCGGCAGTTTTTTCCGGCCGGGCGGCCGTCGACCGTCGCAGTACGAGCGCGCGTTGCGCAAGGGCGCGACCGCGCTCGAGCGCGCGCTAGTGAACACCGTTCGCCGCGTGATCAAAGGCCCGCCGCCGCCGGTGATCAGCCGCAGCCGCGCGCTGGTGCCGTTCGTGCAAGGTCCGCTGCGGTTCGTGTTCGGTCCCATCGGCGCGCTGCTCACCGCGCTCAATCCGCATGATCTCGGCAGCGGTGAACTTACGCAAGCGCAGCGCACGGGCAAGGCGCTAGACGTTTGGTTTCCCGAGATGCGCGTCGACCGTCGACGCCTCGGTATGTCGACGATTGGGCTGCCGGGGGTCGGACTGTCGGCAGCGCTGCAAATGCGCTCGGTCAGCGTGCCCGACCTGTCCTACATCCCGCAGGACCGCAGCATCCCGGAGCTCGTGCGCGAGATGGCTCGGCAAGCGGTCGAAAATCTGCTGCCGCCGTCGATCGCGGGCATTGTCGACACCGGGCCTCCGTCACCGCAGCCGCGCCCCGTTCCGCAAATTACGATCGGTGGTCCGGGCACTACTCCGGCGCCCGTCCCGGCGCCGCAGCAACCGGCCGGCCCTCGGCCGCGGTGGGGCATCGGCATCGGCGCGATTGTCGCGGGACTTACCGTCGAGGCGCTGTCGCGCACGTCGGCGCCCTCGCCCGCGCTACAGCTCGCGCCGGTGTCGACGCCCGCACCGGTACCCGCGCCCGCGTTCAACGTCGCCTCGCTGAACTTTGCCGGCGGTGGTTGGGGCGGATTCGGCGCCACTGAGACGTGCCGCTGCGGCCCGCGCGGCCCGCGCCGCAAGTGTCTTGAACGCGCGCCCGTTCGATTCTCGGCCGGCCGTCGCAAGGGCAAGGCCGCAGGGACTAAATGCATTCGCTACGCAACACGTAGGAGTTAGACCGATGATCATCAAACGCAACGGAACGCTGACCACCGCCACGACGCTGAACCCGAATAACGTTTGGTCTGGCTCGGCGTTCGAATATCTGAAAGGCCCGGCAATCATCGCGATCGGCCTCATGTCGCCCACGACTTTCGCGCTGTCGGGTTTGCTGTCGGCGTGCTACGTCGGCGCGACGCTGGTCGCCGAGGAGTACATCGTGCCGAATATCGACCCGGCGATCTTCGGTCGAAACAACGCGATCATGGCCAACGACTTCTACATCCAGGCCGGCGGGATGGGCGGCGACCGCATCGTGAACACGCTGCGGAACCCCACGGCGGGCACGCTCGCGTATGACGCCATCGCGATGATCACGCCCGTCGGTGGTGGGCGTCGTCGGTGAGCTCGCCGCTTCAAAAAGCGCCTGACGGCTTGCTCGGCGCGCTCGATCTCAAAACGCTCGGGCGCAGTCCGAGCGTGTTCCCCGCGGAACTGCAGCCGACGCTCGAAACGTTGCAGTTCTACTTGCTGCGAAATCGCTTGATGAACAGCGTCGGCGCGACGTTCGCCACAGTGAATTCGAACATCTGCGCTCACACGGTCCCGCAGGACGAAGTGTGGCGCGTGAAATTCTGCGCCCTTGCGTTCTCGCGTAACGTCGCCGATATCGCTCTCACCATCGAAGGGCAATTCGTACTTCGGCGCGCAACGTCCGCATCCTCGGGCAGCATTGGCCATTGGACATTGCCGGCGGTAGCCGCAACGGACCTGCTCAACGGGCGCGCGAACTACTATGAAAACGGGCTTTGGCTCGGGCCTGGAGATCGAGTGACGATCGTCGTCAACACCACAATAACGGTGGGGACGGCGATCAATTTGATTCTGGACTATGACCGCATGCCATCTGGTTAGCGGCCGTGGGTTGAAGGGCGCCGACGGCGATGAGTACTTTAAGAGTTTGCCGAACTCTCGCCGGTCTCGGCGCCCTTTTTTTTGCGCGAAATTCCGTCACCGGACTTAGTGCCCCGGGGCCAAGGATGGGCCACGACGGTCGATAGGAGCGACTCACACCTTGCCAGCTTTCGATTTTTCCGGCGTCTCGGTGGTCTGGCCGCGATGTAAATAGCTCAGAAGCGGCGCCAGTAGCGGGCGCTCTGAGGTGTCTACATGGGTCTTTCTTA
>DATFES010000012.1:0-9186 GCA_035250945.1 Alphaproteobacteria bacterium
GTCGCCATCGTCAAGCACGCCAATCCATGCGGCGTCGCCGTCGCGGACGATCTAAGGGCGGCGTATTTACGGGCGCTTGCCTGCGATCCGCAGAGCGCGTTCGGCGGCATTGTCGCGGTCAACCGTCCGCTCGACGGCGCCACGGCGCGCGCGATGGCCGAGCTGTTCGTCGAAGCGATCATCGCGCCCGAGGCGGACGACGAGGCGCGGCGCGTGCTGGCCGAAAAGAAGAATCTGCGGCTCTTGGTCACTGGCGGCATGCCCGATCCGGCGGCCCACGGCGTGACGTTCAAATCGCTTGCCGGCGGCATCCTCGTTCAGACGCGCGACGACGGCCGCGTCGCCGACAACGAACTCAAGGTGGTGACCAGACGCGCCCCCTCCTCAAGCGAGCGGGCCGACCTCTTGTTCGCCTTCGTCGTCGCCAAGCACGTCAAGTCGAACGCCATCGTTTACGCCAAGGACGGCGCCACCGTCGGCATCGGCGCCGGGCAGATGAGCCGGGTCGATTCGGCGCGCATCGCCGCGTGGAAGGCGGCCGAAGCGGCGCGCGCGGCGGGCGAGGCGAACAGCCGGGCGGTCGGCGCCGTCGTCGCCTCCGACGCCTTTTTCCCCTTCGCCGACGGCCTGCTCGCCGCCGCCGACGCTGGCGCAACAGCGGTGATCCAGCCCGGCGGTTCGCTCCGTGACCGCGAGGTCATCGAGGCCGCCGACGCCAGGGGCTTGGCGATGGTCTTCACCGGCATGCGCCACTTCCGGCACTGATTCGAGCGGCGCCGATCAACCCCGGCGATCGGCGATCCACAGCGCGGCGCCGAGGAGGCTCGTCGCGAGATAAAGCAAGCCCGAGGCGATCGAGGCGGCGAGCGCGTCGGCGCCCGACGCTCCGGCGGCGACGAATATCGCCACCATCGTCCCTTCGCGGACGCCCCAGCCGGCGAAGGAGATCGGCAGCGATGCGGCGACGAGAACCGGCGCGGCGAGGATCGCGGCGTCGACGAAGCGGATCTCGGAACCGGAAGCGGCGACGAGGAGTCCGAGAATCGCCAACGATAGAATGTGGATGACGAGCGACAGTCCCACCACGGCGAACAGGCTTGGTCGGTCCTTCGCCACCGCGCGCGCCCCCTCGCCAAAACGCCGAAACGGCGCCAGCCACGGAAAACGGGCGATGCGCCGCTCGATGCGATAGGCGAAATCGATCGGCGAAGCGGTCACGACGGCGCCGATGATTCCGACGGCGAGCAGGGTTTCGGCGACGCCGGCGAGCGGAAGCAACTCGCGCAAGCGCGGCGTCGCCGCTATCGCGACAAGGGCGAGCGAGAATGTTGCGACAAGCCGATCGATCGCAACGCCGCTCACCGCCGTGCCCATCGGTATCCCGGCGCGGGCGACGAGAACGATCCGGGCCGCGTCGATGCCGATCGTCGGCAGCAGCGTCTGGTGAAAGAAGAAGCTGACGAAGGTGAAGCGCAACGCCGTCGCGTGTCCGAGCGGCGCGCCGATGGCGCGCAGGATCAGCCACCAGCGCCACGCATAGAGTTCGTATTGCGCCAAAACCGCGAACGTCGCCAGCACGACAAGTTCGGGCTGCATGCCGGCGATGCGCGAAGCCGCCGCGCCGAAATCGAAGCTGGCGGCGATCCAGGCGATGAGGCTCGCCGAAACGGCGAGCTTGACCAGGATCCACAGCCCCGAACGCCATGGCCGGGCGATCATACGGGCCGGACCTTGATCCATAGCAGGCCAAGCCCGACGGCGAGGAAAACGAGGATGGTCGCCATTCCGGCGCGCTGGCTGCCGCTCGCGGCGGTGGCCCAGGCGAGAGCCGCCGGCCCAAGGAATGTCGTAATGCGTCCCGAAAGCGCGAACAGTCCGAACATCTGCGTGCGCTGGCGCGCCGGCGCCACGCGGGCGACGAGCGAGCGGCTGCCGGCCTGCACCGGTCCGAAGAATGCGCCGAGCAGCAGACCAAGCGCCCAGAAGGTCGCCTTGGATTCGACGACCAGCAGCGCTCCGCCGAGCGCGATGAGCGCCGCAAGGCCGATCATCACCGTGCGCCGCGCGCCGATCCAATCGTCGATCCAAGCGAAGGCGATGGCGCCGGCGCCGGCCGTCACGTTGAGCATCACGCCGAAGACGATCACTTCGTCGAGCGTCATGCCGAACGTGCCGGCGGCGTAAATTCCGCCGAACGCGAACAACGTCGTGAGTCCGTCGGTATAGATCATGTTGGCGAGCAGGAACCACGCCATGTCGCTGTGACGGCGCAACGAGCGGATGGTCGTCCACAGATCGGCGAGCCCGCCGGCGAGTGCCGTGGCGAGGCGCGGCCGGGCGCCCTCTGGCTCGACGACCAGCACGAACAACGGCAGCGCGAACGCCAGGTACCAAACCGCCGAGAACGGTCCGGCGATACGAACGTGCTCGGCGGTCGCACGATCGAGGCCGAATGGCGATGGGTCGGGCTCGACGAACAGCTTCAAGACCGCGCCGAGGCAAACAATGCCGCCGACATATCCCACGCCCCAGCCCCAACCCGATACGCGTCCGACATGCGAAGGCGGCGCCAACTCGGGCAGCATCGCGTTATAGAACATCGTCGCCACTTCGAAGGCGATCGTGGCGACCGCGACGGCGACCAACGCGAAAAGAACCCAATCCTCCGACGGTCGGACGAACCATAGCGCGGCGATGGCAAGAACGTTGACCGATCCGAAGAGCGCTAGCCATACCTTCCGCCGTCCGGTGCGGTCGGCGATCGCGCCCGAGATTGGACTGAGCACGGCGATGAAGAGACCGGCGAGCGCCAACGCCTGGCCCCATAGCGCCGTTCCGGCGACGGGATCGGGCGCCACCGCCTGGGTGAAGTAGGTGGCGAAGACAAACGTGGTGATGACCGCGGGAAACGCCGAATTGGCCCAATCGAACAGGCACCATGCGGCGACCGCCGAGCGGTTCAATGGCATCGTCCCATGGCGGAGGCGGCGCTATGGCGGGCGATGGTCACGCGGCGGGCGCGGTCAGCGCCCGTAGTTCGCGGCTCGCCACGGCGAGCGCCGCCAGTTCGAGTTGCCCGGCCGTCTTGAGCTCGGAGAGTCGCGCGTCGAACCGCCCGAGCCCCGCCTTGTGCCGATCGACCCAGCTGTCGGCTACGACATCGAGCTTGCCGCTGGCCAAGCCGTCGGCGCCGCCCGCGGCATGCACCGCGCGCTCGGCCAGATCGGCTTGCTGGGCGAACAGATCGTCGACGATGGCTCGCGAGGCGAGCTTCTGCCACTCCGTTTCGGTCTTCACATGTTGCGCGGCTTCGCGCAGCCAGTCGAAGCCGAGTCGCGCGCCAATGGCGTAGTACACCCGCGCGACGACCGGAATCTCGGTCTTGGTCCGCTGCGCGATCTGCGCCAGGTCGGGAGCGGCGACGAGATCGGCGAGGCCGGCGACGCGCGTCGCAAGCTCCGCAGGCACGCCAGCGGAAGCCAGCGACGCGGCACGACGCGCCAACGCCTCGGCGCGGCCGGGATCGAGCATTTCGCTCACCGTCGCCTGCAACGCCGCAACGCCCGGCCGGTAGCGGGCGATCGTCGCGGCGACGTCGATTTCTCCTTCGGCGTGGCGCACGAACCAGGTCGCCGCGCGTTCGACGAGGGCGGTGGTCGCGCGCAAGAGACGATACTGGGCGGCGGCCGTCGCCTTGTTGTCAAGCGCCTCGATCGCCATCCACAACGGGCGCAGCTCGAAGATTTCGCGCACGACGAGATAGGCGCGCGCCGCGTCGACCGGCGAGGCGCCGGTTTCCTCGGCGAGATCGTTGACGAATGTCGGGCCGCAGCGATTGACCAGGCTGTTGGTGATCGATGTGGCGATGATCTCGCGCTTCAGGCGATGGCGCATGATCGCCTCGCGATAGGTCTTGCGGAGCGCGGTCGGAAAATAACGGACGAGATCGAACGCCAGCGCCGGGTCGTCGGGAAGCTGGCTCGGCAGCAGCGCGTCGTAAAGCGCCAGCTTGGCGTAGGCGAAAATCACGGCAAGCTCGGGGCGGGTCAGGCCGCGCTGCGCCGCCTGGCGGGCGGCGATCTCCTCGTCGTCGGGCAGGAACTCGATCGCCCGGTTGAGGCGGCCGGTCTTCTCCATGGCGCGGATCATCCGCGCCTGCCGGTCGAGCGCCGCCGCGCCCTCGGCCTCGGCCAGCGAGATGGCCTGGGTCTGCAGATAGTTGTCGCGCAACACCAGCAGGCCCACCTCGTCGGTCATCTGCGCCAGCAGCTGATCGCGCTGCTTGATCGTCATGTCGCCGCGCTGGACGACGTCACCGAGCAGAATCTTGATGTTGACCTCGTGGTCGGAGGTGTCGACGCCCGCCGAGTTGTCGATCGCGTCGGTATTGATCCGGCCGCCGCCGCCGCCCGCACCGAAGCCCGCGTATTCGACGCGCCCGCGTTGCGTCACGCCGAGATTGGCCCCCTCGCCCACCACGCGCGCGCGAACGTCGCGCCCGTCGATGCGCAGCGCATCGTTGGCGCGATCGCCGACCTCGGCGTGGCTCTCGTCGGCCGCCTTGACGTAATTGCCGATGCCGCCCAGCCACAGCAGATCGACCTGCGTCTTGAGCATCGCCTTCATGACGTCGGCCGGGGTCGCCTGGTCGGATGACAAGCCCAGTAGTCGTTTGAGCTCCGGCGACAGCTTGATCGCCTTTGCTTTGCGGTCGAACACGCCGCCGCCGGATGAGATCAGCTTCGCGTCGTAATCGGCCCACGACGAACGCGGCAGCTTGAATATCCGTTCGCGCTCGACGAACGAGGCCGCCGGATCGGGCGCGGGATCGAGCAAGATATGGCGATGATCGAAGGCGCCCAGCAGCTTGATGTGCTTCGATTGCAGCATGCCGTTGCCGAACACGTCGCCCGACATGTCGCCGACGCCGATCACGGTGAAGTCCTCGCTTTGCGTGTCGTGGCCGAGCTCGCGAAAATGGCGCTTCACCGCCTCCCATGCGCCGCGCGCCGTGATGCCCATTCCTTTGTGGTCGTAGCCGGCCGAGCCGCCGGAGGCGAAAGCGTCATCGAGCCAGAACCCGTACTCGCGCGCCACGCCGTTGGCGATGTCGGAGAACGTCGCGGTTCCCTTGTCGGCGGCGACGACGAGATAAGGATCGTCCTCGTCGTGCCGCACCACGTCCTTTGGCGGCGCGACGCCGGACGGCGTCAAGTTGTCGGTCACGTCGAGCAGGCCGCGCATCATCGTCTTGTAGCAGGCGATGCCCTCGGCCTGTTGCGCCTCGCGCCCGGCGTCGGCGGGCGGCGGCCGCTTGACGAAGAATCCGCCCTTCGATCCCACCGGGACGATGACGGCGTTTTTCACCATCTGCGCCTTCATCAGGCCGAGAACCTCGGTGCGAAAATCCTCGCGCCGGTCCGACCAGCGGATACCGCCGCGCGCCACCTTGCCGCCGCGCAGATGCACCGCCTCGACCTGCGGGCTGTAGACGAAGATTTCGACATGGGGGCGCGGCAGCGGCAGCTCGTCGATGCGCCGGCTATCGAGCTTGAGCGCGACATACGGCTTGGATCCGCCATCGGCGCCGCGTTGGAAGAAATTGGCGCGCAAGGTCGAGCGGACCAAATTGAGGAAGCGGCGCAGGATGCGATCCTCGTCGAGACTCGCCACCTCATCGAGCAGATGCTCGACCTCGACCACGATGCCGCCCGATTTCACCGCGGCGTCCTTGCGCTCGGCTGGGTCGTGCAAGCACAAGAACAAGTCGACGAGCCGGCGCGTGATCTTGGCGTGGCCGGCGAGCGTGTCCTCCATGTAAGCCTGGCTGAACGGAATGCCGACCTGACGGAGATAGCGCGCGTAGGCGCGGATCACCGTCACCTCGCGCGCCGACAGGCTGGCGGCGATGACCAGACGGTTGAACCCGTCGTTCTCGAGCGCTCCCCCCCAAACATGCGCAAACGCCTCCTCGAACTCGCCCTTGAGGTCGGCGAGGTCGACCGCGCGGGCGTCGCGCGTCATCATCGCGAAGTCCTGCATCCACACCGGTTCCTTGGCGCCGGCGACGTCGACCCGGTAAGGCACTTCCGACATCACCTTGATCCCGAAATTCTCGAGCATCGGCAGGATGTCGGAGAGCGGCACCGGCTGGGCGCGGCCGTAGACGCGAAAACGCAACTCTTCCTCGCTCGAATCGACATCGCGATAGAGGTTGAGCGCCAGGTGCGCGCCGCCGGCGCGGACCGCCTCGATCTTGGCGATGTCGGCGACCGCCGCCTCGGGCGCGAAGCGTTCGCGATAGCCGGCGGGAAACGCCTCGGCGTAGCGCCGCCAGATGGCGAGACCCTTGTCTTCGCCATGCGCCGAGGTGAGCGCGTCCTTGAGCCGATCGGCGAAGCTGCGGCCCGCCTCGACGAGGCGGCGGGTGATTTCCTCGACGCTGTAATGCGGGATGGCGCCTGGGGTCGTCTTGACGATGAAGTGGATGCGCGCCAGCACCGACTCGTCGGCGAACTGGCTTTGGAACGCGGAGACCGCTCCGCCCAGCGCGTCTTCGAGGATCTTCTGGAAGGACAGCCGCAACGTGGTCGAGTAGCGGTCGCGCGGGACGTAGACCAGCGCCGAGACGAATCGCTCGAAGGGATCGCGGCGGACGAACAGCGCGGTGCGTTGACGCTCCTGCAGGCGCAGCACGCCGAGCGCGGTCTCGAAGAGTTCGTCGTCCGAGGCCTGGAACAACTCGTCGCGCGGAAAGGTCTCGAGGATATTGGCCAGCGCCTTGCCATCGTGGCTCTCGGCGGCGAAGCCGGCGCGATCGATGATCCGCCGCACCTTGTCGGCGAGCAGCGGGATGTCGCGCGGCCGCTGGCTATAGGCCGCCGAGGTGAACAGCCCGAGGAACACGCGCTCGCCGACCACCTTGCCGCCGGCGTCGAATTTCTTGACGCCGATGGTGTCGAAATGCACCGCGCGATGCACCGTCGAGCGGCGATTGGCCTTGGTGATCTTGAGCAACCGCGGCTGGCGGACGAATTCCTGCACGTCGGGCGGGAGTTGCGACAGATTGCGCAGGCCGTCGAAGATGATGAACGCGTCGTCGCGGCACAATCCAAGGCCGCGACGGGCGGCGACATTGGCGCGGCCTTCGCCGGAGAATTCGTACTCGCGGTAGCCGAGGAACGTGAAGTGGTTGTTGGCCAGCCACGACAGGAACGCCCGCGCCGATTCGACCTCGCCCGCCGGAACCGGCGGCGGCCGTTCGGAGAGCTCGCCGATCACCTCGTTCATCCGCGCCAGCATCGTTTTCCAGTCGGCGACCGCGGCGCGCACGTCGGCGAGGATGCGCGCGATGTCGGACTGCAGCGCCGCCAGCGTTTCGGGCGCGCCCTGTTCGTCGATCTCGACATGCATGAAGGACTCGGGCGTGCCATCGTCGGCGATCGCGCCGGCCACGCCCTTGTCGTCGCGCTTCACGCGCACGATCGGATGAATGACGAGATGGACGGTGATTTCGCGTCGGTTGATCTCCGCGGTGACCGAATCGACGAGAAAGGGCATGTCGTCGTTGACGATCTCGATCACGGTATGGCGCGACGACCAGCCATGCTCGGCGAGCCGCGGGTTGTAGACGCGGACCCTGGCTTCGCCCGCCTTGCGCGTGCGCCCGAACTGCCACAGCGCGATCGCCCCGCCATAGAGGTCTTCGACCGTCGCCTCGGCGAGGTCTTCGGCGGCGACGTTGGCGTAGTAAAGCTCGACGAACGCCGCCGCCGCCGCGCCCTTGGCGCCCGCCAGCCGCGTGCGCGCCAGTTCGACCACCCGCTGCAGGATCTCGGTTTTTCGCCGTTCGGCTTCGCCTAGCATTTCATCCCCCTGCCGTCGCCGGGCGCTCGATCCGCCGGCCGGCCGTCGGCCGGCGAAACTCGGCACTGGGCTCGATTTGTCAAAACCTTAGCGCATTGCCGCGGGCGGGGCCACTGACGGAACCGTCACGTCGCGCGAAGGCGAGGAATAGCGCGCCGGGCCCGGCGTTGTTGACAGGTTTCCGCTTTGGCCCGATATCGGGGCGCAATTCGCCCCGTCTCCCGAGGACATATGGCTCCGCGTTCGCCCGCCATTCCGCCGCAATTGATCCACGCTCTCGCCTGGGCGACGCGCCGCTTCCATCCCAAGGGCGCCGATCGCCTGGTGCGGGTGATCCATCCGCCGGGCAACGACCGGCCGATCCGCTCGGTCGTCGACTATGACGACGGCCTGTTGATGCACGTCGACACGTTCTCGTTTTGCGAGTGGTACATCTATTTCTACGGCGCCTTCCGGCCGGAGATCAGCAAGCTGCTGAACCGCATGTTGCGGCCCGGCCACGTGGCGATCGACATCGGCGCCAATATCGGCATGCATTCGGTGATCATGGCGAACCGCGTCGGCCCGTCGGGTCGCGTCATCGCCTTCGAGCCCGATCCGCATCCCTACCGCCGTCTGCTCGCCAATCTCAAGCTCAACGGTTTCGAATTCGTCGAGACGCATCAGGCGGCGCTGTCGGCGCGTTCGGAGCGCCGGCTGATGTACGGCCACGACGACGCGATCGGCAATTTCGCCAACGCCAGCTTCTACGCCGAGAACGTCGGCAAGGACACGCCGACGATGGAGGTCGAGGTGCTGTCGCTCGACGACTTCCTCGCCAACGATCCGCCGCCCCGTCTCGACGCGATCAAGCTCCTCGCCCAGGGCGAGGAGTGGAACATCCTGCAGGGCGGGCGGGCAACGATCCAGAAATACCGGCCGAAGGTGTTCTTCCTCTACGAGCCGGCGTACTGGCATCGCCAGGGACTGAAACTACTCGACGCCAAGAAGTTCTTCGCCGATTTCGGCTACCAGACCTACGCGGTCGAATTCGGCCCGCGCCGCGAGGTGGTCGAGGAGATCGACATGGGCCAGGTGTTCCTCGCGGCACCGGACTGACCGACAGCCGCGCACGATGCACGGCAGATTCGGCATTTCAGGCGGTCATATCGAGAGGATGGAGCGGGAGACGGGACTTGAACCCGCGACCCTCACGTTGGCAACGTGATGCTCTACCACTGAGCTACTCCCGCGGGGGTCTGCCGGCGGAGTCGCGAAACTCGGTTCCCCCGCCGGCGCAGCGGGCCGGATCATACGTCCTCGGCCCAGGAATGCAAGCCG
>DATFES010000015.1:0-3254 GCA_035250945.1 Alphaproteobacteria bacterium
AGCGAGGCCGGACAGCAGTCCCGCCGTCTCGGCTGCAGCGCTGCCGTCGAGCGCCAGCGCGAGCTCGCCGGAAATCCAGTCGAGCACCGCGCGCGTGCGTGCCCACGCCGGGGCGACGTGCCGGTCGCCGGCGATCAACGACATCGCCAGATCTTCCAGCCGCTCGATCGTGTCGCCCACCGTCCGCCAGGGCGAATCCGATTCGAGCGTCGCAGGCCGCGCGCCGGACCACGGCGCGGCATGATCGGCGCCGAGCGGATCGAATCCGAGTCCAAGGTCATCGGCGAGCGTGCGGAGAATCGAGGCATCGCGGCCATGGCCCGTCCCGCGCGGACACCGCGCAATCGCCAGCAGCAGTTGGCAGCGTTGGCGGCCATCTGGAGCGCGGCCGAAGATGTGCAGTCCATCGCGGATCTGCGAATCCTTGAGCTCGCACAGCCAGCCGTCGAGCTTGACGAGCGCGCTCGCGGTGGGCTCGTCGGGGCCGACGCCGCAGTCGCGATCGAGGCCGTGCCGGCGGGCCAATTCGCGGATCTCCGCGCCGATCGGCCCGAGGCGTCGCGGGTCGCCTGTCGCCGCCTCGTAATGCTCGTCGATGAGGCGCTCGAGCGCGGCGAGCGGCCCGTAGCTTCCGGCGCGCGTTAGCGGCGGCGTCAAATGATCGATCACCACGGCGCTGGTCCGTCGCTTGGCTTGCGCGCCTTCGCCCGGGTCGTTGACGATGAATGGATACAGATTGGGTATTGGACCGAGCGCCGCCTCCGGGAAGCACTCGCCCGACAGCGCCAGGGCCTTGCCGGGTAGCCACTCCAGATTTCCGTGCTTACCGAAGTGAACGATCGCATCGCAGCGGAAGGCGTCGCGCAGCCAGGCGTGGAAAGCGAGATAGTTGTGCGGCGGCGGCAGCGCCGGGTCGTGATAGCTCGCTTGCGGATCGATGTTGTAGCCGCGCGCCGGCTGCACGGCGACGACGACATTACCGTAGCGGACGATCGGCAAACGAAATGCGCCGCAATCGAGCGCGCCGGGGCGGAACATCGGATCGCGCTCGGGCGAGCCCCAGCGGGTGGCGATCTTTTCGCGCACCGCCGCCGGCAGCGTGGCGAAAAAGGCGGAATAGTCGATCAACGAGAGTTGCGCCTCGCCATCGGCGCCGTCGCGGCGGCGGTGATCGTTGGTCGGCCCGGCGAGGAGTTGCGTCATGAGCGTGGCGCCGTCGCCGGGAGCGCCCTCGACGCGATATCCCGCAGCGCTGAGCGTCGCAAGCGCGCCGGCGACCGAGGCTGGCGTGTCGAGCCCGACGCCGTTGCCGATCCGGCCGTCGCGGTTGGGGTAATTGGCCAGCACGATCGCCACGCGGCGTTCGCCGGCCGGTTTGCGGCGCAGCCGCGCCCAGGCCGCAGCAAGCTCTGCGACGAACCGGACGCGGTCATGCGCCGGCTCGTATCCGACGATATCGCTTTCGGTGGCCGCGTCGCGCCGCTTGAAACCCTTGAAGCCGACGGCGCGGCTCAATATCCGCCCGTCGATCTCGGTGAGCGCCACGCTCATCGCCAAGTCGCGCGGCGGCAGACCGCGCATTCCGGCGCGCCATGCGGCTTGCGATTCGCTCGCCAGGACCGCTTGCAAGACCGCGCAATCGGGCGCGGCGAGCGGATCGGCGTTGGCGGCGCCACCGCCAAGCGCAAAGCCGGTGAGATTGACGATGACGCCGGGTGGCGCGGCGGCGAGAAGCGCTTGAACGGTCGCCGCGGCGGCCGGATCCTTGAGGCTCGACACGTAGACCGGCAAGGCGTTGAGACCGGCGCGCGCCAATGCAGCCGCGAGCGCGTCGATGATGGCGGTGTCGTCGGCCTGAACCAGGGCGCGGTAGAAGACGATCGCCGCGACGGCGGCGTCGGCGCGCCAGCCGGCCCGCATCGCGTCGAGGTCGATGCGCGAATCGCCGTCGCGATAAAGCCCGGCGCGCAAGATCGGCGTCGGCGGGCGCCAAGCCGTTTCGCGACCGAGCAGTGCCGCCGCGCTACGCAAGAACTCCTCGGCGTTGACGGCGCCGCCATGGACGAGATACTGCCACAAGCGATGGAGCTCCGCCGCCGGGACGCTCGACAGCGCGGTGAGTTCCGCATCCGGCTGGTCGTCGCCGGGAAGCAGGGCAAGCGCCGTTCCCGTCTCGCGGCGCGCCGCGACGAGCTGGTCGACGCCGTACGGCCAATAGCCGCGCCCGCCAAGCAGGCGGACGATCACCAGCCTGGCGCGCCGGATCATGCGCTCGACATAGAGGTCAACCGAGAGGTTGTGCTGCAGACGCAGCAAATTGACCAAACGCAGGCGCGGCATTGCCTCGCCACGCGGATTATCCAGCCGCGCATACGCCGCGGCGAGGCAGGCGATTTCGGTATCGGCCGCCGACAGCACGACGAGCTCGGCCGGCGTCTGGCCGAGATCGACCGCTTCGTCGGCGTCGACAAGCTGTCCCGGCTGTGTCGCCAGCAGATGCATCAGGCGGCCGGCTGTCCGGCGAGCGCCGCGGCGATCGCGCGCTGGTCGATGCCCTTGCGGCCGATGACGACGAGCGTGCTGACGCGCCGCTCGCCCGCCGCCCACGGCCGGTCGAAATAGCGCTCGATCCGCGGGCCGACGCCCTGCAGCGCCAGCCGCATCGCCTTGCCGGGCACATCGAGGAAGCCCTTAATGCGCAATATATCGTGGCGGGCGACGATTTCGGCCAAGCGCGACATCAACGCGTCGGGGGCGGCGATCGGTCCAAGCGGAAGCGCGAAGCTTTCGAAATCGTCGTGGTCATGCGCCGCGCCGTCGGCTTCGTGCGACGATGGCCGGCTGGCGAGGTCGTCTTCCGCCGCGGCACCGAGGCCGAGGATTACCGACGCATCGACTTGGCCGAAACGCGCGCGCAACAGTTTGACGCCGGGACGCAGCCGCAAGCGGAGCGCGGCGGCGAGCGTATCGACCGCCTCGGGCGCCAGGAGATCGGTCTTGTTCAAGAGCACGAGATCGGCGCAGGCGAGTTGATCGTCGAACACCTCGGCCAGCGGATTGTCGTGATCGAGCGCCGGGTCGCCGGCGCGTTGTACGGCGATCGCAGTCGGGTCATCGGCGAACGTCCCGGCGGCGAGCGCCGGTGCGTCGATCAGCGCGATGACGCCGTCGACCGTCACGCGCGAGCGCACCTCGGGCCAGGCGAAGGCCTTCACCAACGGCTTGGGCAGGGCCAACCCCGAGGTTTCGATGAC
>DATFES010000021.1:0-10847 GCA_035250945.1 Alphaproteobacteria bacterium
GGCCATAGCGGCGACGGCGAGATCGCACAACGCGATGCCGGCGAATATGAACGCCGTGCGCTGAGACGCGGCGCCGCGCCCTGGGTGACGACCGCTTACAAGGTCGGCGAGATCGGCCGCCCACGGACCGGCGCGCGCAAGCTTGCCCTCGGCGGCGATCGCGTCGCTCTGCTCGCGATCGTCCGTCGCGACGATATCAATGACGCCGAGCGTCTCGGAGCGCCACGACCGCCCGAGATCGACCATGCTCGCAAACGCGCCCGGTTTCAGCCACGCGCCATCGATGAAAGGCGCCAAACCCGGCGCCGCCGGCACGCTGGTAATGACGACGTCGGCGGGCTCGATTGCGTCCTGGGCGCGCGATACGGCGACCGGCGCAAGACCGCAGGCCCGCACCGCGTCGGCCAGACGTTCGCGCGACGCCACGCCGCGGCCGAACAGGTAAGCGCGCGTTAAACGCGGAAAGAGCGGCCGTAGCGCCGCAAGATGGCTTGCCGCCTGTACGCCGGTGCCGATGAAGGCGAGCGCCTCGCTCGCCGGCCGGGCGAGTCGCCGTGCTGCTGCCGCGCTCATCGCCGCGGTGCGCAACGCGGTGATCCGGTTCCCCGTCATCACCGCGACCGGCCGGCCGTCGTCGAGAGCACTGACGACGATCAGCGCGTTGACGTTGGGAATTCCACGGTTGGCGTTTGCGGCAACGACGCCCGTCCACTTGATCGCCGCCAACCCCAGCGACCGGGCGGCGGCGGGCATCGCTTGAAGAAAGTGCCCGGCGGCGATCGGCAGGTTGAGCTTTGGAACGGCGACGATGTCGGCGCGATCGAGCCGCAGCCCGTCCTCGACCGCGGCCAGAATGTCCGCCGGCGCAAGCGCCAGTCGCGTCAGATCGGCGTCCGATAGATAGAGGATTGCATTCGAACGCGCCGCAATGGCAGCCGCCATGATTGGATTCCGCGACCGTCAGTCGCCCGCGACCTGCCGGCCTTGGCGCGCCAGACCTTTGGCGCCTACGCCATGCGCCGCCGAGATCGCCGTCGCCGTCCTGGCGATAAGCGGCGACAGCCGGTCGCGCACCTGTTCGAGCGTCCAGCGCGAGGTGGGAACGGCGATATTGACCGCCCCGATCACTTGTCCGGCGCCGTCGAAAACCGGCGCCGCCGACGATAGGTCGCCGACGACGCATTCCTGATCCGAGACCGCCACGCCGTCGCGCCGCGCCGCCGCGAGTTCCGCCACGATTTCGGAAATCGCCGTCTTGGTGTAGGGGGTCAACCGCGCGCGCGTCGATCGCTTCAAAATCTCGAGCGACTGTTCTTCGGGGAGGTGCGCCAAGATGGCCCGTCCCGGCGCGGTGCAAAAAGCGGGCAGACGCGCCCCCACCGACATGTCGACCGAGACGACATGCAGGCTTGGAAGGCGCACCACCCAGACGACGTCGAGATCGTCGAGCTGGGTGAAATTGACCGACTCCTCGCACGCCGCGTGCGCCTCCTGCAGGAAGGGCACGACGGTATCGATCGACGTTTCGCTTTGCAGGTATGCGAATCCCAGTTGCAGGACCTTGGGCGTGAGACGATAGCGCTTGAACTCGTCCTTGCGCAGATAGCCCAGTCTCTCGAGCGTGGCGGTGAACCGTTGCGCCGCGCTTTTGTCGAGATCGCTCGCCAGCGCGACCTCCGCCAGCCGCATCGGGCGGCGTGCGGCGTCGAAGACGTGCAACACGCGCAGGCCTTTTTCCAACGAACCGACGAACAGCGGCGAAGGCTGGTAGCGCCGCGTCGGCGCGGCGGCTGCCGGCGAACGCCTTGGCGCATTGGCGCCCGGAGTCGTACGGGGCTGTTTGCGACGATCCACTGTATTGACGTGATGAAAACGAGTGTGATTATCTTTATTACAATGTAGTCTACCGTATTAAAATGCAATAACAACGTCGCGGCACGGTCGACTGCAAGGAGAGGGTGGGTGACCGGTTTGCTGGTCGATCGCGAGGATGGCATCGCCATCGCGACGTTCAATCGTCCGTCGGCGCTGAATGCGCTCGACACGGCCACCCGCTTGGCGATGGTCGAGGCGCTCGCACAGCTGGCCGGCGACGCTTCGATTTCCGCCATCGTCATCACCGGCGCCGGCGAACGCGGGTACTGCGCGGGCCAGGACATACGCGAAAGCGCCGCGCTGGGTCGCGAGGGCGGCGCACGTTGGATGGAGTCGTGGCGGGCGTATTTCGCCGCGGTCGCATCATTCCCCAAGCCGATCGTCCACGCGATCAACGGCGTCGCCGCGGGCGCCGGATTCGAGACCGTGCTGATGGGCGATATTCGTATCGCCGCGCCGCACGCGCGTTTCATCATGGCCGAGATCGATATCGGGCTGCCGGCGATCGTCGGCGGATTTCTGGTCAAGACCCATCTCGGCCTGTCGCGGACGACCGAGTTGGTATTGACTGGCCGCACGATCACGGCCGATGAGGCGCGCGGGTTCGGCTTGGTGCACGACGTGGTTGCGGCGCCCGAGCTTCTTGCCGCGGCGAAGCGACGCGCGCAGGAGCTGGCCGCGAAGCCGCCTGTGGCGCTGGCGCTCACGCTGGGCGAGTTCCGCGCCGCGTTGTGCCGCGGCTTGTCGGCAGCCGTGGCCGCTTCGGTGCGATATCAAAGCGAAGCGATCGCCACCGGCGCGCCGCAGCTTGCAATGGCAGGCTTTCTTCGCCGGCGCGGACACGGGCCCGAGCGAACAAAGGAACGATTACATGCCTGAGTTCATCAAGATCGAGCGCCACGGGACCGTCGCGACGGTCGTCCTGAACCGTCCCGAAGTGTTGAACGCTTGGCATTCGCCGATGCGCGTCGAGATCACCGAGGCGATGCGCCAGATGAACGGCGACTCGAAGACCTTGGCCATCGTTCTCACCGGCGCCGGGGAGAAAGCCTTCTGCGCCGGGCAGGATCTCAATGAGACCAAGACGTTCGACGCCGGCCGAGCGGCCGAATGGATCGAGGAGTGGCGACGCATGTATGGCGCCATCCGCGCGCTCGATAAGCCGCTGGTCGCCGCGCTCAATGGCGTCGCCGCCGGGTCGGCATTCCAGGTCGCTCTGCTCGCCGACGTGCGCATCGGACATCCGGGCGTGCGCATGGGCCAGCCCGAGATCAACTCGGGCATCGCCAGCACGCTCGGCCCGTGGTTGATGCGCGAGATGCTGGGGCTCTCGCGAACCGTCGAGCTGACGCTCAGCGGGCGCATGATGGACGCCGCCGAGTGCCACGCGATCGGACTCATTCATCGAGTCGTTCCAGCGCCGGAGGTGATGCGCGCGGCGCTTTCGACGGCGGGCGAGCTCGCGGCGAAACCGCCGGTGGCGATGCGGCTCAACAAGCGGCGATTTCGCGAGATCACCGAGGCCGGCTTCAACGACGCGCTTGAAGCCGGAATCCGCATCCAGAAGGAATCGTACGCCAGCGGCGAGCCGCAACGTTGGATGGAGCGGTTCCTCGCCGAGCGCGCCAAGCGCCGCTCGGCGTGAACGCGTGCGCGAAGCGACGATATATCGGAGTTCAGGCGGACGCGCGCCGCGATATTGCCAGTCACGTGCCGCGACAGGAGCCGCCGAAAACGGCTCCGGTGAAACGAAACCGAGAGAGAGGAGGCATTAATGTCGATTTTTCGTGATCAGGACGCGCCGCCGAGGCGGCCGTTCGCGCTGACGCTCGATCGTCGCCAGTTCATGGTCGGCGCCGGAGCGCTTGCCGCATCGACGACGCTGGGCGGCAAGGTCGACGCTCAAGCCGTCGATCGGATCGTCGTCGCCGATCCCGGCGGCCCGTTCGCCGTCGCCTTTAAGGTCGCCTTCCACGATACGTTCAAGGCCGACACCGGCATCACCTCGGTGCAGGTCGCGCGCGAGCACGAGCCGACGGCGCAAGTGGCGGTGATTGTGCAGGCAAAGAATTACACCTGGGACGTGGTCACGCTGACGCTCTCGGCGCGCGACATCTTGCACGCCAAGGGGATGCTCGAACCGCTCGACTGGAACCTGGCGGACATGAACGAGATCATGCCCGAAGCGCGGCACCCGGCATGGATGGGCACCGACGTCTATTGCACCATCCTTGCCTACCGTTCCGACAAGTACGGCAGCAACGGGCCGCAAAGCTGGCGCGACTACTTCGACGTGGCGAAGTTTCCCGGCCGTCGCGCCATGCGCAAGAGCCCGATCGACACCATCGAAATGGCGTTGCTCGCCGACGGAGTGGCGCCGGCACAACTCTATCCGCTCGACGTCAATCGCGCGTTCCAGAAACTCGACCAGATCAAGCCGCATATCGCCGTCTGGTGGACCGGCGGCGCACAGACGACGCAACTTCTGCAGAGCGGCGAAGTCGACATGTGTCCGACGTGGAACGCCCGCGCCCAGACGGTGACCGACGCCGGCGGCCCGGTCAAAATCCAGTGGAACCAGGGGCTGTACTCGATCGAAGGCTGGGGCATTCCGAAGGGCAATCCGAAAGCCGCCGCCGCGCGCAGGTTCATCGCCTACACAGCGAACGCCAAACGCCAGGCGGCGTTCACCGAACACATGTCGTATGGCCCGACGAATCCGAACGCCTACAAATTCATCAAGCCCGAAACCGCCGCGAAACTGCCGACCGCGCCCGATATCCTGCCCAAGATCATCCTTGCCAAGGAGGAATGGTGGGCGGCGAATCGCCAGAAGGCGGAAGAGCGGTTTACCGCCTGGCTGCTGACCTAAGCGTCGCGCTTTACGCCGGAACCGCGGCGTCCTCCTTCCCGACACGGGAAGGCGGACGCCGCGGCGGCGCGCGCCGATCCGCCGAATAGATGACGTCCGTCAAGACCAAGCTGCGCACGGTTTCGCTCTCGAAGAGCTATGGGCCCGTCGTCGCGCTGATCGAAGCCAATCTAGAAGTGCGCGAAGGCGAGTTCGTGACGTTGCTGGGACCGTCGGGCTCGGGCAAGACGACCCTGCTCATGATGGTCGCAGGGCTGGTGCTACCGACGGCGGGCGAGGTGTGGATCGACGATCGGCTGTCGACTTACTCGCCGCCGCATCTGCGCGACATCGGCATGGTCTTCCAGAACTACGCCCTGTTTCCGCATCTCAGCGTATATGAAAACATCGCCTTTCCATTGCGCATGCGCCGGCGACCAGAAGCGGCGATCGCCAGGGAAGTGACGGCGATTTTGGAACTAATCCAGCTCCCCGATGTCGCGCGCCGCATGCCGCGCGAGTTGTCGGGCGGCCAGCAGCAACGCATCGCGCTGGCGCGGTGCCTGGTCTACAGCCCATCGGTCGTGCTGATGGACGAGCCGCTCGGCGCGCTGGACAAGAAATTGCGCGATCAGATGCAGCTCGAGATCAAGCTGATCCAACGCCGCCTGGGCATTACGGTTCTCTACGTCACGCACGATCAAGAAGAGGCGATGACGATGTCGGACCGCATCTGCCTCATGAACCAGGCGCGCATCGAGCAGATCGACACGCCCGAGGGCCTGTATTTCCGGCCCCGTACGGTGTTCGCGGCGGATTTTCTCGGCGATTCGAACATCTTCCGCGCCCGGATCGACGGCGAAGGCCGGCTCGACGGCCCAGGCGGGCTGAGCGTACGAGGCGTCGCGATGGGCGCTCGATCCGCCGGACAAACCGCGACGGCCGTCGTGCGTCCCGAAAGTGTTCGCCTCCTTGCGCCCGCCGAGGGCGAGGCCGGCGAGGCGACAGGACAGGTCGACAGCGTCGTCTTCGTCGGCGGATTCGCGCGTCTTTTCGTGCGCCTTGCCGACGGCACGCTCATGCAAGCGAAACGAGCCACGCACGCAGCGCAGCGGTTGCCGGGTGTCGGCGAGGCGGTTCGCATCGGCTGGCCGGCGGCGGCGACGGTCCTTCTCGCGGACGAGCGAACGTGACCTCGCGCGCCACGCCCTTCGCGGCGCCGTACCGTGCGCCCAATGCCTGGCGGCCCTATTTCGGCGTGGCGCCGCTCGTTTTGTTTCTGGTCGTCCTGTTCATTTATCCGATCGTCGACCTGCTTTGGCTGAGCTTCTTCGATCAGGAAGGACAGCTATCGGCGATGCATTACCGCGCCATCGCCGAGACGCCCGTTTGGCTCAGCGTCATGCTGATCACCTTCGAGATTTCCGGTTGGACGACCATTTTCTGCGTGCTCGCCGGTTATCCGGTGGCCTACCTGCTCGCGACGTCGAGCGAAGCGACGCGCAACCGCCTCATCCTGTGGGTCATGCTGCCGTTCTGGACCAGCTTTCTCGTCCGCACATTCGCCTGGATCGTGCTGTTGAGCCAGAAAGGTCCGATCAACCGGCTGGTGAGCGCGTTGGGACTGAGCGATGCGCCGCTCGAACTGATCTACAACTTCACCGGCGTGATGATCGGCATGGTCCACGCGCTGATGCCGCTCGCGGTTCTGACAATGCTTTCGGTGATGACCAATATCGACTCCCGGCTGCGCAACGCCGCGGCGACGCTCGGCGCGCGCGGCGGCGAATCGTTCTGGCGCATCTATTTTCCCTTGTCGTTGCCGGGCGTCGCGGCCGCCGGTCTCATGGTGTTCATCACCGCGCTAGGGTTCTTCATCACGCCGGCGCTGCTCGGCGGCCGCCGGCAAACAATGATATCGCAGGTCATCATTATCCAGGTCCAGGATCTGCTCAATTGGAGCTTCGCCGGCGCGCTTTCGTTGGTGCTGCTTGCATCGGCGCTGCTGATTTTCTTTCTCTACGACCGCCTGCTCGGCGTCTCGACCCTCTCGGGAAGCGCGCGGGCGGAAAGCAGCGTCGGCGCGCCGAGTTGGATCGCCCGTTTCGGCGCCTCGGTCGGCGCACGGGCGCTGGCGGTCGCCGGCCGCGTCTGCGATCTGGCGCAGCAGGGCTGGGAGCGCCTGTCGCCGCCGAGAGGCGATCGGCCCCGGCGAGCGATGGCGCGCCTCGTCCTGTGGGCGACGGCGCTCATGATCATCGGTTTTCTGGTTCTGCCGGCGCTGATCGTCGTGCCGGTGTCCTTCACCGCCGGCCGTTTCGTCAATTTCCCGCCCGAGGGCGTATCGCTGCAATGGTACGACCAGTACTTCGGATCGAGCGCGTGGATGGAAGCGACGATCCGCTCGTTCGTCGTCGCGACATTCACCGGAGCGTTGTCGATGCTGCTCGGCGTGCCGGCCGCCTTCATGCTGGTACGCGCGCGCGCGCCGGCGAAGGGTGGGCTTCTCGCGCTCATCCTGTCGCCGCTCATCATTCCGAGGATCGTCGTCGCCGTCGCCATTTACATCGTTTACGCCAAGGTCGGACTGGTCGGCACCTCGCTCGGCCTGGTCCTCGGCCACACGGTGCTGGCGGTGCCGTACGTGGTGATCACGATGATGGCGGTCCTCAAGACCTACGACGAGCGACTCGATCAGGCGGCCGCAAGCCTCGGCGCCTCGCCCTGGCGCACGCTCACCAAGATCACGTTTCCGTTGATCCGCGGCGGCATGATCGCCTCGTTCCTTTTCGCCTTCATCGCCTCGTTCGACGATCTGACGATCGCGCTTTTCGTCAGCGGCGGGCTCGTCAGCACGTTGCCTCGCCAAATGTGGAACGACATGCTTCTGCAGGTCAATCCGACATTGGCGGCGGTCTCGACAACGATGCTTGTCGTCATCACCGTGATCATCCTGGCGGCCGAGTATCTTCGCCGTCGCGCGACACAAACCTAGCGGCGATGGCGAGCGAACCCGCCTTGCTACGCGATCCGCTGCTTGGCGAAGGCCCCGGCCGCGGCCAGCCGCACGCCGCGTCATACTGGGCTGCGTTATCGGGCGAGCCGCCCGCCGATGAAGGCGCACTTGCCGGCGAGCATGAGGTCGACGTCGCCGTCGTCGGCGGCGGATACACTGGACTGTCCGCCGCCTACCACCTTGCCCGCGAAAACGGCGCGCGCGTCGCGGTGCTCGAAGCCAATCGTCCGGGATGGGGCTGCAGCGGGCGCAATGGCGGGTTCGCGCGCCCCGCGTTCGGCCGGCACAGCCCGGCGAAAATGATCGAACTGTGGGGGATCGAAACGGCGCGACGCGTCTTCGCGGAGGGCATGACCGCGCTTGCCACCACCCGCCGGCTCATTCACGACGGCGGGATCGACTGCGATGCGACCGCCGACGGTCACCTCAAGATCGCCCACCGCCCATCGCGGCTCGCCGGCCTGGCGGCGGACGCCAAGGTGCTGCGCGAGCAATATGGCTACGAAACGCGCCTGATCGACGCCGAGGAGCTGCGCGTCCGACACCTCGGCGGTCCGCAGTCGCACGGAGCGTTGTACCTGCCGGACGCCATTGGCCTCAATCCGCTCAAGCTCGCCTTCGGGATGCTGCGCCTGACGCGCCGCGCCGGCGCCAGAGTCTTTTCCGCCTCGCCGGTCGTCGGATGGTCGAAGGACGGCGAACGTCACGTTCTTGCCACCCCGTCTGGCCGCGTGCGCGCGGGCAATGTCGTGCTGGCGACCAACGGGTACACCGCCGAAGGTCTGCACCAGGCGACGAACTTGCGGCTTTTACCGGTCCTTTCGCACATAATCGTCACGCGACCGATGACGCCCGCGGAGAAAGCCGAATCCGCGTTTCACACGTCGCACGTTCTGACCGACACGCGGACCCTGCTCTACTATTTTCGACGGTTGCCCGACGACCGCATCATGTTCGGCGGCCGCGGCCAGATCGTCGACTCGCCGGCGACGCGCGCGACGCAGCGCGATTTTCTGCTGGCCGAGCTGAAACGAAAGGCCCCGGCGCTCCGCGCCACCACGGTGGACTATGATTGGGCCGGATGGGTGTGCATCACCGCCGATGCGATGCCCCATATCCACCACGCTGAAGACGATCCGACCGTAACCTACGCGCTCGGCTACCAGGGTAGCGGCGTGGCGCTCAGCCTGCACGCGGGAAAGATTCTCGCCGATCGTCTCGGCGGACGGCCCGTATCCGATCTGCCGCCCGCGCTCTCGCCCCTGCCGCGGTTTCCGCTCGCAGCGCTGCGCAGGACGGCGCAGCGCGCGGCGTTTTGGTGGTGGCGATTCAGGGACGAGCGCGGCTGATGCCTAGTTCGCGTAATCCGGCTCTTCGTGATCGAGAATCCGCTTGAGTTCGTCGAAATGCATCGCCGCATTGACCGGATTGAGCCGTTCGAATTGCTTGGCCGTCGCCGCCGCGATCTCTTCGGGCACGAGCGCGAGCTCGGCGCCGGTCGACATCGCCGTGATCTGCGCCTCGGCCGCGCGCTCAAGATAATAGAGATCGTCGAGCGCGTCGGCGACCGTAGGCCCGGTGACGATGACGCCGTGGTGCTTCATGAACAGGACCGTACTGCCGGCGAGTGCATCGGCGATGCGATCGCCCTCGGCCTCGTCAAGGACCAGACCGTCGTATTCATCGTAGTACGCGACGCGCCCATGAAAGCGCAGCGCATTCTGGTGGCATGGCAGCAACCTGCCGCCGCGCAGCATCGTAAGCGCCGTGGCGTTGCGCGGATGGGCGTGGAGCACGCAGCGCGCCCGCGGGTTCGCCAAATGTATGCGGGCGTGGATGAAGAACGCCGTGTGTCTTTTCTCGCTCCCCTCGACGCTGCGTCCTTCGGCATCGACGAGCAGAAGGTTCGAGGCGCGCAATCGGCTGAAATGAACGCCGTGCGGATTGAGCAAGAATGCGCGGTCGGCGTCCACCGCGAGGCTGAAATGATTGCACACTCCCTCATGCATCCCGAACCGCACAGCGGCGCGAAACGCCGCCGCAAGATCGCGCCGAAGTATGTGGACGTTTGGCCGCGTGTTCGCGGCGGAACGGTCATCGCCGGCCATGCGTTCGATTCCCCCAGGAACCGGGCAACGGTAGCACGTCTACGACCCGGCGCGGGAGACTGCAGCGTGAATTTTTCCGCCAACCGTCACGGGGACTCGCAATGCCGACGCCCTTAGTCGCCGATACGCCCCTCGACGGTATTCTGTCGCCGCTGACGATCGGCCAGATGCTGGAAGACCGCGCCGACCGCGATCCCGACTTTGTCTACTGCCGATTCGGCGAGGAGTTGGTGACGCTTGGCCACCTGCGCGACCGCGTGCGCCGGTTCGCCAACGGCCTGATCGCGCTCGGCATCGAGCGCGGCGAGCGCGTGGCGGTGATGTTGCCGAACCACCCGGATTACGTCGTCGCGTTTCTCGCCATGGCGCGGATCGGCGTGTGCCAGGTGCCGATCAACGTCAATCTGCGCGGACATTCGCTGGAATACGTGATCCAGCACTCGGAACTTTCGGCGATCATCGCCGATGCAAGATGCGGAGAGCAGCTTCGCCAGGCGTTGCGCCCCGGCGACGTCGAATTGATCGTCGCTCGCGCCGGGACCATCGAATCGACGTTTGCGCGCGTCGTGTCGTTCGAATTGCTAGCCGCAAGCGACGCCGCGACGCTTCCGCCGCTCTCGGCGACGCCCGACGATACGCTGCTCATCAGTTACACCTCGGGCACGACGGGCGCGCCCAAAGGCGTGCTGGTGACCGACCGCATGCTGCAGGCCTGCGGCTGGGCGGCGGCGCGGCTCGCCGGACTGCGTCCAGGAGATGTCCTTTATCTCTGGGAGCCGATCTATCACATCGGCGGCGCCGAGGTACTGATCGTAGGCCTGCTCGAGCCGGTTACGCTGGCGATCGCCGAGCGGTTCAGCGTTTCGCGCTTCTGGGAGGATGCGCGCCGCTATCGTGCGACGCACATCCATTTTTTCGGCGGCGTGCTGGCGTTATTGCTCAAGGAGCCGCCGTCCGCCGACGATCGGCGCCATGGGGTCCGCGTCGCATGGGGCGG
>DATFES010000135.1:0-3417 GCA_035250945.1 Alphaproteobacteria bacterium
CGTGGGGCGCGAGTCGCCCGCTTGCGGAGTCGCCATGGTCGAGATCGACAGGACCGACGTCGCCATAATCGGCGCAGGGCCGGTGGGCCTGTTCGCCGTGTTCGAATGCGGCATGCTCAACATGCGCGCGCAGGTGATCGATGCGCTCGATGTCGTCGGCGGCCAATGCGTAGCACTCTATCCCGAGAAGCCGATTTACGACATCCCCGGCTATCCGCGAATCGGCGCCGCCGAACTTCTCGAGCGTTTGGCCGAGCAGGCGGCGCCCTTCGCGCCGGTCTACCATCTTGGGCAGCGCGTCGACGAGTTGGCGCGCGCGGGCGAGGACTGGCGGCTAACCACATCCAATGGTTCGCTGCTCCGCGCGCGGGCAATCGTCATCGCCGCCGGCGTCGGCGCTTTCGGCCCCAACCGGCCGCCGCTTGCCCGGCTCGCCGAGTTCGAGGGCAAAAGCGTGTTTTACGTCGTCACAAAGCGCGAGGATTTCCGCGGCAAGCGCGTGGTCATCGCCGGCGGCGGCGATTCGGCGATCGATTGGGCCCTGTCGCTGGTCGACGTCGCGGCGCGGGTGATGGTGGTGCATCGTCGCGATAAGTTCCGCGCCGCTCCCGAGAACGTTCGCAAGGTTCACGAACTGGCCGCCTCGGGCAATCTCGATCTGGTGATTCCCTACCAGCTCGAAGCGCTCGAGGGCGCCTCGGGTAAGCTCGACGGGGTGATCGTCAAGGATCTCGACGGCGCGACCAAGCGCCTACCGGCGGAAGCGTTACTTGCCTTCTTCGGGCTGGCGATGAACCTTGGGCCGATCGCCTCGTGGGGTCTCAACCTTGAGCGCAATCACGTCATGGTCGACCCGGCGACCTGCGCCACATCGGCGCCCGGGATCTTCGCGATCGGCGACATCGCGACATACCCGGGAAAGCTCAAACTCATCTTGTCGGGCTTCGCCGAGGCGGCGGCGGCGGCGCACGCCATCTACCCGCTGGCGCATCCGGGCGAGGCGCTGCACTTCGAATACTCCACCACCAAGGGGATTCCGGCGGCAAGACGTTGAGTCGCCTCAGGCGTCGATCTTGCGTCGCGCGTCCAGTTCGTTCGGGATCAACGGCAGGAAGCAGGTCACCGTTGTCCCGCGATTGGGCGTCGAGTCGATGGTCAGCCGACCGCCGTGCAGCTCGACGATGCGCTTGGTGAGCTCGAGCCCCAGCCCGGCGCCGCTGCCGCGCACGTATCCGTCGCGGCGCGCGTCTTCGCCGCCCGCCCGCCCGCGCTCGAAGCTATGCGTTACGCGCTCATGATCCTCGGGCCGAATGCCGACGCCGGTGTCGCGCACCGAGATCAACGCGTGGCCGTCCTCGACGTCGCAGAGTAGCTGGATCGCGCCGCCCTCGGGCGTGAACTTGATCGCATTCGACACCAAATTGCACAGCGCCTGTTTGAGCCGACGCTCGTCGGCCTCGATCGCCGCAAGATCCTTCGGGCAATCGACGGTGATACCCAGCGATTGCGCGCGCGCCGATTCCTGCATCACCTGCGCCACCTGGTCGAGGAGAATTCGCGGGCGAACCAGCGAGCGCTCCAGCGCCATCCGACCGGCCTCGATCGAGGCGAGATCCAGGATATCGTTGATCACGGTGAGGAGCTGTTCGGACGAGGCGGCGATGCCGCGGCAATATTCGCGCTGGCGTGAATTGAGCTTGCCGAAATATTGCTGCGATAGGATCTCGGTGAAGCCGATGATGGTGTTGAGCGGCGTGCGCAATTCGTACGATATGTTGGAGATGAACTCGGATTTCAGGCGGTCGGCGGCCTCGAGCGCGTCGTTGCGCATGCGCAAAGCCTGCTCCACGCGCACCGTATCGGTGACGTCGACATAGGAAAGCAGCACCGCCCCGTCGGGCAACGGCACCATGGCGAAATCGAGGATCGATCCGTCGGTGCGCGTGGTGCGGCCTTTGCGCGGCTCGCGATCGGTGAGCCGGGCGATCATGCGATCGCGGAACGACGGCCATTCGGCGCCGACGTTGAAATAGGCGCGGGTGCGCTCGACCACCTCGGCGATGTGCGGCTCGCCCGACAGCAAGTCCGCCGGCAGGCCCCAAATGCGGCCATACGCCGGGTTGGTCAGCTTGAGGCGCCCGTCGCTGCCGATCACCGCGACGCCCTCGTAGAGATTGTCGAGGGTCGCGCGCTGGACCGCGATCAGGGTGTTGTACGAGCGCTCGAGCGCCAGCGAATCGGTGACGTCCTCGTAGGCGAACATCAAACCGCCTAGGGGATGGGGCGATATGTGCGTGCGCAGCGTCGTACCGTCGGGAATATAGACCAGCTCCTCAACCGGCTCGAGCAGCGAGGTGAACAGCCGAACGCGCGACTGCTTGAACGCCTGGAAGTCGACGTATTCGGGCAACAGGCGGCGCGCGCGCAGATCCTCGAGCACCTCGGCGAAGTTCGGCCCGGTCGCCAGCCACGTCGCGTCGAGCTTCCATTGCCGGACGAAGGCGCTGTTGAAGAACTGCAGCCGGCTGTCGGCGCCGTAGATCGCGATCGCGGTGGAAAGATTCTCGAGCACCTCGCGATGCGCCGCGAGATGCCGCTCGTGCTCGCGTTCGAGCTCTTCGCGATCGGTGACGTCGACCGCGACACCGATGGTCCCGCCGTCGGCAAGCGGAGCTTCGGTGACTTCAAGCAAGCGGCGTGTCCCGGCAATGACCACATGAATGCTTTCGGTCTGCGGCGTCCGGGCGGTGCGCGCCAGCTCGGCGAGCGCGCGGACCGAATCGCCATGCGCCGACTTACCGAGGGTCCGGCTTTCGCGGATCACCGTCTCGCGCTCGCTCTCCAGTGCGGCGCAGTATGCCGGGTTGCAGTCCTGGATCGTCAGATCGGCGCGTCTGCGCCACACCGGCAGCGGCAGGTTATCGAACGCCTGGACAAGCTGATCGGCGGAATTGCGCGCCGCCTCGATGGCGTGCGCCCCGGCCGCGAGCCGTTGGTTCAGGTCGCGGTTTTCGGCTGCAAGTTCGGCCGCCTCGGCAGCGCGCCCTTCCGCGTCGGCCAGCGCCGCTTTGAGCGACGCGCCGCGCCGGCGCTGCCCGAAGAAGTTTCCCCCGGCCACGACGACGGCGATGAACGCGATGCCCCAGGCGAGCGTTTCGCCTTCCAACTACGCCTCCCCCAAGCCCGGCACGATCGGCGACTCGATCAAGAAGTCTAAGCGCATTCCTCGCCCGGGCATAGGGTCGGGGAGCGGCGTTCAGTAGCGGTACGCATCGCCCTTGAACGGGCCGGCCGGCGCGACGCCGATATAGTCCGCCTGCTTGGCCGACAGTTTGGTCAGTCGCGCTCCGACCTTGGCGAGATGGAGGGCGGCGACCTTTTCGTCGAGGCGCTTGGGCAGCGTATAGACCTTGCGCT
>DATFES010000042.1:0-11894 GCA_035250945.1 Alphaproteobacteria bacterium
CGCTAGCGATATTGCGGTGCAACATCGCTACAGTTAAATAAATAGGCGAACCCCGACCAAATGGTACCGCATATTGAGCAGGCGAGCCATGACTCCGCCGCATGGGTTCGTTGCGCCTGCTCAGAACTGGGTTGCGGCCACCTTCCTGACCAGAAAGTCGCGAAACACCGCGATCCGCTTCGAATTCCGCATCTCCTCGGGGTAGACGAAGAAGGCCTCGTAGCTCGGTCCGTCGAGCCCGGGAAGGATCTGGACGATGTTGCTGCTCTCCTGCGCCATATAGTCGGGAAACGCGGCGATCCCGGTGCCGGCCTCGACGGCGCGCAAGATGGCGTAGACGTTGTTGACCAGGAACGCCGGCGAGCGCCGTTCGCCTGGCTTGGCGCCAGCCTCGAGCAGCCAGTTCACCCGCGGAAACGGCGGCTTGGGATCCTCGCCGTAAACGATGATGCGGTGGTTGTCGAGCTCTTCGGCCGTCTTCGGCACGCCATACTTCTTCAGGTAGGTCTGCGAGGCGAAGACGTGCACGTGAACGGTCAGCAAATGGCGCTGTATCAGATCGGCCTGGCGGGGCGGCTGCATGCGGATCGCGCAGTCGGCCTCGCGCATGCCGAGATCGAGTTCGTCGTCGCTGACGAGCAAATTCACCTTGACGTCGGGATAGTGCTCGATGAATTCGGCGATGTGCCGGGTCAGCCATATCGATCCGAATGCGACCGGCGTGGTCACGCGCAGCAGGCCCGAAGGCTTGTCCTTGCTCTCGGTGATCCGCGATTCGGCGAGCGATAATTTATTGAAGACGTCGCGGACGGCGTGAAACAGCAACTCGCCCTGCTCGGTCAAGATGAGGCCGCGCGCGTGGCGATGGAACAACGCCACCTTGAGCGACTCCTCGAGCGCGCTGATCTGGCGGCTCACCGCCGACTGGCTGAGGTTGAGCGTCTCGCCGGCATGCGTGAAGCTGCCCGCCTCGGCGACGGCGTGGAAGATGCGGAGCTTATCCCAATCCATCGCCATCAGCGCGCCCGCCGATGGTCGCGGCGGCGGTCGCTCACTGCGCCGCCTCCCGCGCTTCTCCCTCCAGGTGGGCGAGAAATTTCTCGGCCTCCAGCGCCGCCATGCATCCCATTCCCGCCGCCGTCACCGCCTGGCGAAATACTTTGTCCTTGACGTCGCCGGCGGCGAAGACGCCCGGTATGTCGGTCGCGGTCGAGTCGGGTTTGGCGATGAGGTAGCCTTCCGCGTCCATCGCCAGCTTGCCGCGGAACAATTCGGTCGCAGGCAGATGGCCGATGGCGATGAATAGCCCGTCGACGTCAATCGTCCTTTCATTCCCCGTGTTTGTATCGCGGAGCTTGACGCCGGTGACGCCCGGCGGCGCGTCGGCGCCGACCACTTCGCTGACCACCGCGTTCCAGATCACCTCGATCTTCGGGTTGCGGAAAAGCCGGCCCTGCAACATTTTCTCCGCGCGCAGCTTGTCGCGACGATGGATCAACGTGACCTTGGTCGCGTGATTGGTGAGATAGAGCGCCTCTTCGACCGCCGTGTTGCCGCCGCCGACGACCGCAACGCGCTTGCCGCGGAAAAAGAACCCGTCGCACGTCGCGCAGGCGGACACGCCGAAGCCGCGATAGCGCTCCTCGCTCGGCAGGCCGAGCCAGCGCGCCTGGGCGCCGGTGGAAATGATGAGCGTCTCGCCTTGATACGTGGCGCCGCTGTCGCCGATGCAGGTGAACGGGCGTCGGGATAGATCGACCGAGACGATCGTGTCCTCGATCAGCCGCGTGCCGACGTGTTCGGCCTGCTTTTGCATCTGCTCCATCAACCACGGGCCCTGGATCGTCTCGGCGAAGCCCGGGTAATTTTCGACATCGGTGGTGATCGACATCTGGCCGCCCGGCTGCAGGCCGCGCACCAAGATCGGCTGCAGATTGGCGCGCGCCGCATAGACCGCCGCCGTGTACCCGGCCGGCCCTGAGCCCAAAATCAAGACCTTACTGTGATACCTGTCGGGAGTACTCGGGGACATGGCGCGGAAATCCGTAATGCAAAACGCGAATACCTAACGTAAGAGCGCAAACGTTCGCACGCAAGCCTCACGCTCCGCGGCGCGGCGGCGGTCAAGATCATGATGTATCGCGACGATTCACTGCTGGCGGGCCAATCGCCGGTCGCTCGCTTGCCGCTTCGGCCATGGGCACGCCGTCCGAAACTTGGGCGCGATCAGCGCCAGCCAAACCGCCGCCGAATCTCGCTTGCAACGGACCCGGTGTCGTCGACTGGTGCGTACTCCCAGTGCGCCAGCGACCCGTCGAACCAGCGCGTGATGCCCTCGGCAACCAACCCGTCATGGAACGCGCCGATTCGCCGCGAATGGCCCGGCAGCTTGAATATGTAGACCGGTTTATTGGCGGCGATCGCCTCGGACGTCATCGACACCGAATCCTGGGTCACCACCAATACGTCGGCGAGCGCCAGGATTCCGAGATACGGATTGGCGCCGTGCCCGTCCCAAATATAGACGCCCGATCCGCTCAAACGCGCGGTGAGCGCCGCTTCGTTCGCTCCGCCCGTGCGCCGTGACGGCGTGATGGCGAGCCCGACGCCGTTCGTGCTCCGCAACTGCGCAAGCTGATGGGTCAAGTGGGCGATCGCCTCGGCGGTCATCCGGTACCGGCGATTGCCGCCGCCGATAAGCACGCCGACCAACGGGCGCGGCAGATCGGCGAACGCGGCGGTCCATTCGGCCGCCGCCACCGCCAGCTTGGCCTGCGTGACAGGGTGAATCGCCAAGCGCGTCGACAACACATTGTCGCCAGCGAGACCATCATGGCGTGGCGCGATAACGATATCGAACAGCCCGGTACTCATCCGCGGATTCTGGATATGGACGATTCGCGTGCGTCCGCCGCTGGCGCGCTTGACGGCCACCGCCAGGGGTGCGGCGGCATTGCCGCAACTGATCAGCAGGTCCGGCCATGGCGGCGCCAGCGGATCGCTGTCGGCGGTTGGCGCCGCCAACGGTCGTAACCATAGCCGCCCGGGCAACCAGCTCCACGGTTTGCGTACTCGAACGCGCTTCACGGACGCGGCTAGTCCAAGCGCCTCGGCAAGCCCGCGGCATTGCGATTCCGCGCCGGCGTGACCTTCGGTCAACGTCCAGCAAGTGAGGGCGCCATCCATGTGCGGTCGGACTATGAAGAGCGCGGTTTCCCGGCGCAAGCCGACCGACCGGACCGCATCAGAGTGATATTTCGTTGCTTGTCTTAACATCGCGTGGAATATTATTTCAATATCGTCGAAGCCAGGGAAACGAACCATGCGGGGCGTCAAGCTCGACCGGATTGATCGCCGCATCTTGCGCGACCTCCAGGACAACGGTCGAATGACCAATGTCGAGTTGGCCCGGCGCACCGGCATATCCGCCCCACCGTGCCTCCGGCGCGTGCGGGCGCTCGAGCAGGCGGGGGTCGTGCGCGGCTATCACGCCGACGTCAACCCGGCGGCGCTCGGGTTTGGGGTCACGGTGTTCGCTCAGGTGGGATTGTCGAGCCAGGCGGAGCACGACTTGAAGGCCTTCGAGGAACTGGTGAAGTCATGGCCGCAGGTTCGCGAGTGCCACATGCTGGCCGGCGAGACCGATTTTCTTTTAAAGGTGGTCGCCGAAGACTGGGACGCCTATCAGCGCTTCCTGACCACGCAGCTCACCACCGCACCCAACGTCAATCACGTCAAGTCGGCGCTGGCCATCCGCACCGCCAAGCAACTTCCCGGCGTGCCTATCGAAGCCGACTGAGGCCAAGAAGCGCACCGCCACGCGGTCGGCGACCAAGCCGCACGCGCGACGGCGCGGCCGGGCGGGTTGATGGCGGCCCGCCGGCACTTATCTAAATCGGCACGCGGCGGCCATCGGGGCGCCGCGAGCGCCGCAGCGAGCACTGGGGGGCACTTGATCAGCGCCATCCGCGAGTTTTTGCGCCTCGAAGCCGCGGCCGGAATCATCTTGTTTTTTGCCGCCGTCCTGGCGCTTCTCGCCGACAACACCCCGCTCGCCCCGTATTACGAAGCGTTGTTGTCGACGCCGGCGCGCATCAGCGTCGGCGCGCTCGCGCTCGACAAGCCGTTGCTGTTGTGGCTGAACGACGGTTTGATGGCGATCTTCTTCCTGCTCGTCGGATTGGAGATCAAGCGCGAAATCGCCGAGGGCGAATTGTCCAACCCGGCGCAAATTGCGCTTCCCGCGGTGGCGGCCCTCGGCGGGATGGCGGCGCCGGCGGCGATCTACGCGCTGCTCAACCTAGGCGATCCGATTGCGCTGCGAGGTTGGGCGATTCCTGCCGCTACCGACATTGCGTTCGCGCTTGGCGTCGTGTCGTTGCTTGGCCGTCGCGTCCCGATCGCGATCAAAGTGTTCCTCACTGCGGTGGCGATCTTCGACGATCTCGGCGCCATCCTCATCATCGCCGTCTTCTACACCGCCGATCTTTCCCTGGTCTCGCTGGCCATCGCCGGCGGGGCGCTTGTCTTGTTGGCGGCGCTCAATTTCGCCGGCATCACGCGGCTAGGGCCGTACATGATCGTCGGCCTCGTGCTGTGGGTCTGTGTGCTGAAATCCGGCGTCCATGCGACGCTGGCCGGGGTCGCGCTCGCCATGGCGATCCCCTTGCGCATTGTCGACGACGAAGGTCGCTCGCCGCTTCGCCATCTCGAGGAGCGCCTTCATCCGTGGGTCGCGTACTTCATCCTGCCGCTGTTCGGATTCGCCAATGCCGGCGTGTCATTCGCCGGCGTATCGTGGGGCGCGCTCCTTCACCCGGTCACCCTGGGCATCATTCTTGGCCTTTTCGTCGGCAAGCAGATCGGCATTTTCGGCGCATCCTGGTTGATGATCCGTTTCGGCTTTGCGCGCCTGCCCGAGGGCGCCAATTGGCTGGCGCTTTACGCAGTGGCGGCGCTGTGCGGCATCGGATTTACGATGAGTCTTTTCATCGGCGCTCTCGCCTTCGACGATTCGACACATGCCGCCGCGCTTCGCATCGGAGTTCTCGCCGGGTCGCTGATATCGGCCATCGTCGGCGTCGCCGCCATGCACGCGGCGCTGGCCCGCCGGCCGGACGAAAACTGAGCTGAGCCTCCTAGAGGTACGCGAGAATCAGGTATGCCGCGAGGAGCGCGGTGGCCCAGATCGCCATGCTTCCGGTAGGCCACGACCGCGCCAGCGCGCCATGCGGCCCGTGGTGCCGATAGAGGCCGGCGACAAAGCGCAAAGCCGCCCGTTCGCTGCGCCGGACCGCGCGGGCGAACGCCGCACTCGACTTATCGCCGAGCGTTGCTGCCGCCAAGCGGCCGGCGCGGCGATAGAACCAGTCGATGTCGAGCGTGATCGTCAGCGTTCGTTTGAGCTGGCCAAGCAGCAAGAAAAACGCCAGACCGGAGAACAGCAGCAGCTGCAGCTGCCCGACCACATGATCGCCGGTGTAAGGCACGAACGTCACCGGATAGGGCAGGAGCGCGTAAAGCGGCCCCGGCGACACGCCGATCAGGATGCAAAGCGCGGCGAACAGCACCATCGCCAGCCGCATGGTCAAGGGTGGGTCGGGCGGTCGCAGCCCGGAATCCTTCTGGAAGAAGACGAACCAGGGAAATTTGATTCCGGCGTGAAGGAAAACGCCGGCCGACGCCGCGGCGAGCAGCAGCCAGACTACGACCAGGCGATGATCGATCGCCGCTTGGCTTATCAACGACTTGCTAACAAACCCCGAGGTCAGCGGAAAGGCGGAAATCGACAGCGCGCCGACGATGCCGCATACGGTGGTGAGCGGCATGGTCCGAAATAATCCGCCGAGATCGGTGCACTTGCGCTTGCCGGTGGCGTAAAGCACCGACCCCGCCGACATCAACAGCAACGCCTTGTAGATGATGTGCGTGAAGGCGTGCGCGGCGGCGCCGTTCAACGCCATCTCGCCGCCGAGCCCGATGCCGGTGACCATGAACCCGACCTGGTTGACGATGCTGTACGCAAGGATACGGCGCATGTCGTTCTCCAGGATCGCGTAGATGATCCCGTAGAACACCATGTAGAGCCCGACATAAACGAGGACCTCGACGCCCGGGAAACCGCGCAGCAGGACGTAGACCGCGGTCTTGGTGGTGAAGGCCGAGAGGAACACCATCCCGCTCCACGACGCTTCCGGATATGCGTCGGGGAGCCAGGCGGATAGCGGCGGCGCGCCCGCGTTGATCAGGAATCCGGCAAGAATCAGCCAGCGCGCCGGGCTGTCGAGCGCCATCGCCTTGAATGCGGCGTCGCCATGCGCGCCGATCTCGCCGGCGAGACCCGCCATCAGCAGGACGCCGCCGAAGAGATGCATGGCGAGGTAGCGCATGCCCGCGCGATACGCCGCCGGCGTGCCGGCGCTCCACACCACCGTGGTCGACGCGACGGCCATGATCTCCCAGAACGCGAAGAGCGTTACAAGATCGCCGGCGAAAGTCGCCCCCAGCGCGCTTCCGGCGTAGACCTGCGCCGCTGGCAATTCGAACCGGCTGGTCTGGTTGAGGCCGAAGAGCGTGCCGGCAAGCGCCATGACGGCGAAAATGATGCCAAACAGCCGCGACAGCGTGTCGACCTTGAGCGGCTCGAGCGCGTAATCGAGGAACCGCGTCGAGACAAGCGTTCCATCGGGCAAGGCGATGACGCAAAACAACGACAGCGCCGGCGCGGCGAGCGCCACGACGTTGCGCGCTCGCCCCTTGAGCGCCGTCAGCAACAGGCCGGCGGCGATGAGGATCAGGCCGGGCGGAATCGCCAGGTCAGCGATCATAGTAGTCGTCCGGCCGTTTGAGCAGGAAGCCGAGCAGCTTGGCGAACATCACCATGCCGACGCAGGCGAGAAATCCCAGCCATGCGGCGACGCCGAAGATTTGCTCGAACCCGAAGTAATGGCCGTATTCCACGAACAGCTCGGCGGCGAGGACGAGGGCCAAGACGCCGATGAACAGCCGCCAAAGCAGTTTGATGGTCGATGGCCGGGCCAACCAGTGATCGTCCATGCTCATCCTCCGGCTAAAAGCCAAGCCAAGGCGAGCGGAACGCCGGGAAAAAAGAACAGCGCAAACGAGCCGATCGCGGTCGTGACCAGCGCGGCGACGATCGGCCACGGCGCTTCGCCATGCGGCGCGCGCGCCGATTCGCCCCTCGGCGGTGCGCGCCAGAAGGCGGCATAGACGATCGGCATATAATATGCGGCGTTGAGCAGCGTACTGGCGACGATCACCGATATGGGCAGCCACTGGCCGTCGGCCATCGCACCCGAGAGCATGTACCACTTACCGAGAAATCCGCCGGTCGGCGGCAGGCCGATCATGGTCAGCGCGCCGACGGCGAACGCGCCCATCGTCCACGGCATGCGACGCCCGATGCCGTCTAGCTCGCTGACTTCGGTCAGGTGCGCGGCCGTGTAGATCGATCCGGCGGCGAAAAACAACGTGATCTTGCCGAACGCGTGCGCGGCGATGTGCAGCGCGGCGCCGACGATCGAGATCGGCGTCAATATGGCGGCGGCCAGGACGACATAAGACAGTTGGCTTATGGTCGAGTAGGCAAGCCGGCGTTTCAGATTGTCCTGGCGCAACGCCACCATCGAGGCGGCGAGCACGGTGAATCCGGCGACCCAGACGAGCCAATCGGCGTTGCCGGAGCCGGCGAGCGTGTCGACGCCGAAAATGTAAACGACGACCTTGACCACGGTGAACACGCCGGCCTTGACCACGGCCACGGCGTGGAGCAGCGCGCTTACCGGCGTCGGCGCCACCATCGCCGCCGGCAGCCAGCGATGGACCGGCATCACTGCCGCCTTGCCGATGCCGAAGACGTAGAGCGGCAGCAAAATCGCAAGCTCCTGGCCATCGACCTTGCCGGCGAGGAGACCTCCCGGCGTGAAGTCGAGACTGCCGGCAACCAGCAGCGTGCCGACCATGGCCGAGATCAGGAAGACGATCGAGGTCCCGAGCAACAGCCCGATATAAGTCCGACCGGCCGCCGTCGCCTCCTGCGTTCCCCTGTGCGTGACCAGGGGGTAGGTCGACAGGGTCAGCAGCTCGTAGAAGACGAACAGCGTGAACATATTGGCGGCGAATGCGACGCCCATCGTGCTGCCGAGCGCGACGGCGAAGCAGACATAAAAGCGCGTCTGATGGCGCTCGTCGTTGCCCCGCATGTAGCCGATCGAATACAGCGAGTTGACGATCCACAGGAACGACGCGACCAGGGCGAACAACATTCCCAGCGGCTCGACCGCGAAAGCGACCGATAATCCGGGCAGCACCTGGAACAGATCGAGCCGCGGACCGGCGCCGGCGAGAACGTCCGGGACGATCGACAGGACGGCGAGGAACAGGACGACGGCGGTGACGATCGTCATCGCCTCGCGCTGGTTGGGTTTGCGGTCGGAGAGCGCGACGAGGATCGCGCCGACGAAGGGGGCGACCAGCGCGAGTACGAGGGCGTATACGGCGCTCATCGCACGCCTTCGAGTAGCGTCGCCGCGGCGCGCGCCGCGATCTCGGCGGTGAGCGTGGTGTCGAAACCGAAATATACGCACGCAACGACCAGGACCAACGAAGGAACCAGCAAGGACAGCGGCGCCTCGGCCTGCGCCGCGCCATCGGGCGCCGGTCGCAGATACATCGCCTCGACGAGACGCCAGGCGTAGACCAGCGTCAGCAGCGAGCCGACGAGGATCGCGGCGACAAGCCACCACCAACCGAGCTCGAGCGCGCCTAGCGCCAGGTACCACTTGCTGATGAAGCCGACGGTGCCCGGGCCGCCCACCATGCTGACGGCGGCGACGGTGACGCCGAACGCGGTCACTGGCATCCGGCGCCCCAGGCCGGCGAAATCGCCGATTTGAACGCCGCCGAGGCGGAACGCGACGCCGCCGACGAGCAAGAAAAGCGCGCCCTTCATAACGCCGTGATTGAACAGGTGGACGATCGCGCCGGTAAGCCCGGTTTCGCTCAGCATCCCGATGCCGAGCGTAATGAATCCGATTTGCGCCAGGCTCGAATAGGCCAGCATGCGCTTGACGTCGTGTTGGAACATCGCCACCACCGAAGACGCGGCGATCGCCGCCAGCGACAAGCCGATGAAAATCTCGCGCAAAGGCAGGGCGTCGAACACCAGCGAGGCGCCGAACACGCTGAAGAAAAAACGCAACAGCAGGTAGATTGCGACCTTGGTCGCCGTGGCGGCCAGGAACGCCGTGGCCACCGAGGGAGCGAAGGCGTAGGCGTTCGGTAGCCACAGATGCAAGGGGAAGAGCGCGAGTTTGAGGCATATCCCGACGGTGAGAAACGCCAAGGCGGCGATGACCGGCCGCGTCGACTTGACCGAGGGAAGACGCTCCGCGATGTCGACGAGGTTGAGCGTGCCGGTCATCAGGTACAGCAGTCCGACGCCGACGACGATAAACGTCGCGCCGATCGTGCCCATGATCAGGTATTGGAACGCGGCGATGAGCGCGCGGCGATCGCGCCCCATCGCGATCAGGACATAGCTCGACAGCGATGAAATCTCGAGGAAGACGAAAATGTTGAAGGCGTCGCCGGTGATGGCGATGCCCAGCAGCCCGGCGAACGACAGCAGATACGCGGCGTAAAACCAGCCGACGCGATCCTCCGGAATCTCCGCCGCGACGCTGCGCCGCGCATAAGGAATAATGACTGCGTTGACGAAGGTGACCAGCAGGAGCACGAAGGCGTTGGCGACATCGACGCGATATTCGATGCCCCATGGTGGTGGCCACGAGCCAAGATGATACGAGATCGTCCCTTCGGCGAGCACGCGCCAGAGCAGCAATATCGAGACGATCGCCATCGCCCAACTGACCGCGAGCGCAACCGCCCACGCGATCGGTCCGCGCCGGAACAACGCGCAAATCGTCGCCGAGAATAGTGGAACGACGACTTGCAGAACGGGCAGGTGGGCAGCGATCACGGCTCGCCGTCCTTGTCGAATATCTCGTCTTCTTCGATCGTGTCGTACGCCTCGTTGATCCGCACGACCAACGCGAGACCCAAGGCCAGCGTCGCCACTCCGACGACGATCGCCGTCAAGATCAGGACGTGGGGCAAGGGATTCGAGTAGACGGTAAAGTCTTCGTGGATGATCGGAGCGGTGCCGCCGATGATCTTGCCGGGCGAGATATAGAGTAGATACACCGACGTTTGAAATATGCTGAGACCGACCAGCTTCTTGATCATGTTGCCGCGCGCGACGACGATATAAAGTCCGGCGATCATCAGAAAAATGGTGATCCAATAGTTGTAGTTGGCGACGATCGTCATCGCGCTTTCCTCAGCGGCCGCGACCGGCGAAGGTGTAGAAGATCGTCGTCATTGTCCCGCAAACGGTGACGAACACGCCGGCCTCGACGAGGAAGATGCCGAGTTCCTGGCCGTGCACCGGATCATGGGCGAGGACGAAATAGTCGAGATAATTGCCGCCGAGAAGAATCCCGACGATGCCGACGCCCGCATATAGCGTGACGCCGAGCGGCACCATGGCGGCGACAACGGCGGGCGACACGATTCGCTTGGCTGCGTTCAAGCCGAAAATAATGGCGTAGAAGATGATCGCCGCCGCGGCGATCACGCCGGCTTGGAACCCGCCGCCGGGGCCGAAATCGCCGTGAAACTGCACATAGAGCGCGAACAACAGGACGAACGGCAGCAGCAGCTTGCCGACGACGCGCAAAATGATATCGCGGCTCATCGGTCGGCCCGCCGGCGGTCCTTGTCCCCTGGTTTGCGATCGCCGCGCCGTCCGCCGAGCAGCATCATGACGCCGAGGCCGGCGGTGAAGATGACGGTCGTTTCGCCGAGCGTGTCATAACCGCGATAGCTGGCGAGAACCGCGGTGACGACGTTCGGCACGCCGGTTTCGGCGATGACGTCGTTCAAATAGCGCGGCACGACATGATGGTGAATGACGCCGCCCGGATCGCCGAATCCCGGCAGCCCCAACGTGCCGTAGACGAGCGCGCCGCCGGTCACCAGCGCCACGATCGCGGGCAACGCCGGCCGACGCGCTGGGACCGATTCCTCGTTTTTCGTCAACCACAGCGTGCTGAGCATCAGCACGGTCGAAATTCCGGCGCCGACCGAGGCCTCGGTCATCGACACGTCGACGGCGTCGAGCACCAGCAATACAGTCGCCATGAGGAAGCTGTAGATGCCGCCGAGAATCACCACCGCGAACAGGTTGCGCAGCCGAAGAATCCCGATGGTGATCGCCGCCATCAAACTCAGGAGCACCATGTTGATCAGGGCTTCGATGGCGGTTCCTCCCCGTGGTCGAGCAGCGGCTTCAGGCCGCGGTGGAGGGCCGCCCTCGCCAAGGCGTGCGTGGCGACAGGCCCGGTCAGCAACAAGAGCAGGACGATGATGACCAACTTGGCCGACACCAGCGTCAGTCCGGCTTGAAGCACCATGCCGAGCATCATCAATCCCATGCCAAGCGTGTCGGCGACGCTCGCTGCGTGCATGCGAGTGTAAAAATCGGGCATCCGCAAGAGTCCGACACCGCCGACGACACAAAACGCGCCGCCGGCGATGAGACAGATCCAACTCAGGGCATCGACGATCGTGGCGACAATCATCGCTCAACCGTCCGCTTCGCCAGGATCGCCAAGATCGCCGTAGCGGAAATACTTCAACACCGCGATGGTTCCGATGACGTTGAGCAGCGCGTAGACGATCGCAATGTCGAGGAACTCCGGCCGCCCGGTCAGAAAGCCGAAAACCGCAAGCAACAGGACCGCGCCGGTGCCGACCGAATTGGCGGCGAGCGCGCGATCGAACACCGTCGGTCCCCGCAAGGCGCGAAAAAC
>DATFES010000050.1:0-2655 GCA_035250945.1 Alphaproteobacteria bacterium
GCGCGGCGATGTCTCGCTATCGATCACCCATCGCATCAAGATCTGGCGTTTTGTCTCCGATGCGATCGGCGAGCGGCCGGCGTTCGGCTGGGGCCTTAACGCGGCGCGCGAGTTGCCTGGGCGGTTGACGAGCGACGGCGCGGCGCGGATGGCGCCTTCAGCCGAGGAGATGTCGCTTCATCCGCACAACGCTTTCCTGCAAATCTGGCTCGAGCTCGGCGTCGTCGGCGCCGTCATGGTGTGCTTGCTTCTGGCGCACGCGACACGTGGCGCGCGTCGGTTGGCGGCGCCCGGTGGCGGCGGCGGGAGCGAGGCGGCGATGGCGCTCGGCGGGCTTGGCGCTGCATGCCTGATCGCCGTCACGGGCTATGGGATCTGGCAAGCCTGGTGGCTTGCAGGTCTATGGCTCGCCGCCGCCTTCATCGCTGCCCTCGCTCGCCGCGGCGACGCCCAGGCGACGGCGCGGTAAAAACCCGCCATTCGTGCTACAAGGGACCCGGTACTTCCCACGGCGCCGAAGACGAAAATGCCGCCGCTGCTCCGCCGCCTGAGCCGACCGACGGTCGCTTTCGCCCATGACACGGTCATGGCGGCGGCGGCGTTCGTGCTGTCACTCTACTTGCGGCTCGGAGACGATTTCGCCTTCTATTCCGGCGAGTTCGTTGCGCTGGGCACGCTCGTCTTCGCGGCGATCGCGGCGGCGGTCTACTGGTGGACCGGGCTCCATCGCGGAATCTGGCGTTACGCCTCGCTCAACGATCTGCTGGCGATTACCCGCGCGGTGACGATCATCGTCCTGATCTTCGTCCCGGTGATGTTCCTCACCACGCGACTCGAGCAGTTGCCGCGATCGCTGGTGTTCATCGTCTGGTTTGTGCTGGTCATACTGCTGACCGCGCCGCGCGTGCTCTACCGGCTGCTCAAGGACGGCCATTTCGACATGACGTACGATTCGACCGACGAGCGCCGCGTGCCGGTGCTGTTGGTCGGCGCCGGCGACCAAGCGGAGGTTTTCATCCAGCAGAGCGCGCGCCGCAGCCGCGCGCAATACCGCGTGCTCGGAATCCTCGACGACAGCGAGACGCGGCTTGGCCGCCGGATCCGCGGCGTCGAAGTGCTGGGCGCGCCCGATTCGCTGCCGCAAGTGGTCCAGCGCCTCGACAAGCGCGGCTTGAAGGTCCAGCGGCTGATTGTCGCGCGACCCGACCTCACCGGCCCGCGCCTTCGCGCGCTGCTCGAACACGCCGACGCGCTGGGCCTTTCGGTCGCGCGTCTGCCGCGCCTGACCGAACTGCGCGCCGCCGAGTCCGATCGCGTCGAAGTGCGCCCGATCGCCATCGAGGACCTGCTCGGCCGCCCGCAAACCGTGCTCGACCGCACGGCGATGCGCGAGCTCGTCCACGGACGCCGTGTTTTGGTGACCGGCGCCGGCGGGACGATCGGCGGCGAGCTGGTACGCCAGATCGCCGAGCTCGAGCCGTCGAGGCTCGTACTCATCGACAATTCGGAGTTCAATCTCTACTCGATCGATCTCGAACTCGACGAGCGGGCGCCCAATTTGTCGCGCCGCGCCGACCTCGCCGATGTCCGCGACGGCGCGCGGATCGAGCGGCTCCTCGCCGAGGAGCGGCCGGACCTGGTCTTTCATGCCGCAGCCCTCAAGCACGTGCCGATCGTCGAGGCGCATCCGGCCGAGGGCGCGCTCACCAACGCCGTCGGCACGCGCAACGTCGCCGAGGCGTGCCGCATGGCCGGCGTCAAGGCGATGGTGCTGATATCGACCGACAAGGCGGTCAATCCGGTGAACGTCATGGGCGCGACCAAGCGGCTCGCCGAGCGCTATTGCCAGGCGCTCGATCTCGTCGAGCGTGCGCGTCCCGGCGGCACGCGTTTCGTCACCGTGCGCTTCGGCAACGTACTCGGCTCGACCGGCTCGGTGGTGCCGCTGTTCCAGCGTCAGCTGGCGGCCGGCGGGCCGCTCACCGTGACGCATCGCGAAATCAAGCGCTACTTCATGACGGTGCGCGAGGCGGTCGAACTCGTATTGCAGGCCTCGGCGCTCGGCGCCACCGACGAGGCCGGAACCGAGGGGCGGATATTCGTCCTCGACATGGGCGATCCGGTGCGGATCTACGACCTTGCCCGGCAGATGATCCGCTTGGCCGGAATGCGCCCGGATGTCGACATAAAGATCGACTTCACCGGGCTGCGACCGGGAGAAAAGCTGAACGAAGAGCTGTTTCACGCGCACGAGACGCTGGCGCCGACACCGGTTCGCGGCCTCCTGCTCGCCAGCCCGCGAACCGCCGATTTCGCATTTCTTGCGCGCGGCATGGACGAGCTCGACGCCGCGGCGCGCGAAGGGCACGGCGCGACGGCGGCGGCGATCCTCCATCGCCTGGTCCCGGAGTTCCGCGACGCTGGCGCGCCCGCCAAGAGCGCTCTGCAGCAGGGCACCGCCGAGTAATGACCGATCCGAAGATTCGTCGCGCCCTCGTCTCGGTTTCCGACAAGACCGGTCTGGTCGAGCTCGGCCGCGATCTGGCGCGCCATCGCGTCGAAATCCTGTCGACCGGCGGATCGGCCAGCACGTTGAGTTCGGCGGGCCTGAGCGTCGTCGAGGTCGGCGCCCACACCGGCTTTCCCGAGATCATG
>DATFES010000061.1:0-6203 GCA_035250945.1 Alphaproteobacteria bacterium
AACCTGCCGAGCGATCCCGACAGATCGTTGGGACCGATGAACAGCACGTCGACGCCATCGACCGCGGCGATCGCCTCGACATTGGCCAGCGCCTTGACCGTCTCGATCTGGCAGACGATCAAGAGCTCTTCGTGCGCCCGCTCGCCGTACTCGGCGAGGTCGGCGCCGAGCGCGATTTCGCGCCACGGGCCGAAGCCGCGAATGCCGCGTGGCGGAAAGCGGCACGCCGCCACAACCGCCCGCGCCTCCTCCGCCGTTTCGATGGTGGGAATCATCACCGATTGCGCGCCGGCATCGAGCACGCGCTTCAATATCACCGGGTCCTTCCAGGCGACGCGCACCACGGCCGGCGTGCCGCTTGCATCGAAGAACTGCAGCAGGCGGACCGTTTCATCGAGCTCGCTGGGGCCATGCTCGTTGTCGATGAAAAAATAGTCATAGCCGGCGGCGGCCGCCGCTTCAGCGACCAAACCGTTGGCGCTGTGCAGCCACAGCCCATATGCCTTGCCGCCGGCGGCAAGGCGGCGCTTCAGCGTGTTCGTCCGCAACAGTGAAATGGGTCCCCCAATCAGGTGCGCGCATTATGGCGAGCGTCGGCGGTCGCCGGCAAGGCTTGCGCCGACGCCACGGCAGCGCGTATCAAGTCGGGCGTGGGTCGCCGCATCTCCCCCGAGTCGCCGCTGACGCCGCGCGCCGTGCCGCTCGCACTCGCCGATCGCGAGATCACGCTCGCCGTGCGCCGCTCGAATCGCGCGCGGCGGGTGGCGCTGCGCGTCGATCCGGCGGCGGCCGAAGTCGAACTTGTTTTGCCGTGGCGAACTTCGCTCGCCGCCGGATTGCGCTTCGCCGCCTCGCGCGCCGGATGGGTCGCCCAACGATTGGCGCAAGTTCCGCCGCGCATCGCGTTCGCCGACGGCGTCGTGCTTCCCGTGCTGGGCGAGGATGTCTCCATCCGGCACCACCCGCGTGCCGGCGGCCCGGCGCGTCGCGAGGGCGCAGCGCTGATCGTCGCCGGCCGGCCGGAGCATTTGGAGCGCCGGGTGCGCGACTGGCTGACGCGCGAGGCGCGACGCGTGCTGTGGGAACGCACCCGGATCGCCGCCGCGAAAATCGAACGCCGCGTCGCCTCGATCCGTCTTGGCGATCCCAAGACACGGTGGGGAAGCTGCTCGGCCAAGGCCGGGATCGCCTATTCCTGGCGGCTTATCCTCGCCCCGCCGGCGGTCCTCGACTATGTCGTCGCGCATGAAGTGGCGCACCTCGTCGAACTCAACCATGGCGCTCGCTTCTGGCGGCTGGTCGAGCGGCTCGCCGGCGATGCGCGCGGGCCGCGCGCATGGTTACGAATCAACGGCCCGCGACTGTTACGATACGGGTAATGGATTTTTTAGGTAAAACAGGGCATAAACTTATCCATCAAACCTCGTTAGGCGGTCTACCAGTCGGCGAATGCCGTGAACGACGCCACATCTCCGGATCGCCGCCTGGGCGTGTCGAGCTTACCCCATCGCGCATCTCCGGCTCGGGCCACCATCGGTTCGATCGTGCTGCTCACCTCGCTGGTGATGGTGGCGCAGCTTTCGACTTCGCTCTACATCCCCTCGCTTCCCTCGCTGGCCGACGCGCTGATCGCCGACCCGGCCGAGGTGAAGATGACGATGACCGCGTTCCTGTTCACCTACGCGTTGGCCCAACTGTTGTACGGTCCGGTCTCGGATCGTTTCGGACGCCGCCCGGTGTTGTTCGCCGGTCTGGCGATCTTTCTTCTCGGAACCGTCGCCTGCGGACTGTCGACCTCGCTATCGGCGTTGATCATCAGCCGGGCGGTCCAGGGCGCCGGCGCCTGCGCGGGACCTGCGATCGCCCGCGCGGTCGTGCGCGACCGCTACGATCGCGCCGAGAGCGCGCGCGTGCTTGCCTTCATCGGCATCGCCATGGCGCTTTCCCCGGCGCTGGGGCCGATCATCGGCGGCAAGCTGCAGGTGTGGTTCGACTGGCGGGCGAGCTTCGTCGTGCTGGCCATCTTCGGCGTCAGCGTGGCGGCCGTGGCGTCGCTGCGCCTCGAGGAAAGCCTGAAACGTCCCGATGCCGGCGCCACCGCGCCGTCGCGCCTGGCGCGCAATTACTGGTCGCTCATCACCCATCGCGCGTTTCGCAATTACATGGCGATCGTCGGCTCGTGCTTCGGGGCGATGTTCGCCTTCGTCACCGGCCTGCCCTTCGTGCTCATCGAGATCGTCGGTCTGGCGCCCGACGTATTCGGCAGCGTCTTCGTCCTCATTGTCGTCGGCTATCTGTCGGGCTCGCTGACCGCCTCGCGCCTAGCGCCGCGCGTTCAAGGCGAACACATGGTGGCCGTCGGGCTCGCCTTGCAGACCCTGGCCGGCCTGCTAGCGCTGGTCGCCGCGCTCACCGGGACGCTCACCATTCCGACGGTGATGGGTCCGATCATCCTGTTCATGTTCGGCTTCGCGATCGCCTTGCCGAGCGCGCTTTCGGGCGCGATGGCGCCATTTCCGATGATGGCCGGCGCCGCTTCGGCGATGCTCGGTTTCGCGCAGATGGGCGTCGCCGCGCTCGGCTCGGCCTTGGTCGGCCTGCTCTACGACGGGACGGCGGTGCCGATGGCCGCGACGATGTGTTTGATGGCGGGCATCGGGGCGCTCGCTTGCGCCAACTTGTGGCGCGTCGTCGATCGCTCGCCGGGATGACGGCACGCCGGACGTCGTCGCTTCTTCGATGAATGCGGGCGCGCGATACGCGCCGGAATCGCGCGGCACGACGGCGATTCTCATCGGCCTCGTGGCGCTCGGCGCCATCTCGACCGATCTCTATCTGCCTTCGCTGCCGTCGATCGGCGACGATCTCGGCGCCGGCACCGCGGCGACGCAGCTTACGCTGTCGGCGTTTCTCGCTGGCTTCGCGCTGGCGCAGCTCGCCATCGGCCCGATCTCCGATCGCTTCGGCCGGCGTCCGGTGTTGATCGCCGGAGCGCTCATATACACGCTCGCCGCCGCCGCATGCGCGTTGGCGCCCTCGATCGAGTCGCTGATCGGCGCGCGCACGGTGCAAGCGATCGGCGCCTGCGCTGGCGTTGTCGTCGGCCGCGCGGTGGTTCGCGACATCTACGGCCGCGAGCGGGCGGCGCGGATGCTGGCGCTGATCGGCTCGGCCATGGGGCTGCTGCCGGCGATCGGGCCGGTGCTCGGCGGATTCATCGTCGAATGGTTCGGCTGGCGCTGGAATTTCGTGCTGCTGGCGCTGTTCGGCGCGGCCGTGCTCGTCGGCGCGTGGCGCGGACTCGAGGAAAGCAACCGCTGGCGCGAGTCGAACGCGCTCGACCCGCTGCGCCTGGTCGCCAACTATCGGGCGCTCGTGGCGCATCGCGAGTTCATCGGCTACGCGTTGTGCGTGACGTTTTCCTATTCGGGCCTGTTCGCCTTCATCTCCGGCTCATCGTTCGCGCTGATCGACGGCTATGGCGTCGGCGCGGCGCATTTCGGTTTTTTCTTCGGCGGCGCAGTGCTTGGATTCATCGCCGGCACGCAGATCGCCGCTAAGCTGACGCTCAAGCTCGGCATCGAGCGCATGGTGCTCGCCGGCGCGCAGGTGAGCCTCGCCGGCGGAGCGATCATGGCCGGACTGGCATGGCTTGGCCTCGCGCCCTACGGCTACGGCGGCGCCATACTCGTCACGCTGCCGATGGTCGTCTACATGGCCGGCATGGGCATCGTGCTGCCCAACGCCAACGCTGGCGCGCTCGGACCGTTTCCGCAGATGGCGGGCGCCGCATCGGCGCTCACCGGATTCCTGCAAATGAGCGTCGCCTCGCTGGTTGGAATCGCCGTCGGACATCTTCATGACGGCACCGCGCGGCCGATGGCGACGTTGATCCTGATGGCGGCCGCCGCCACGGTCGTAACTTATTTTGCGCTCGTGCGTGCCGCTGCGCGCGGACGCTGAGCCGGCCTACATCGGCGGAGCGCCGGGGCGGTTGGCCGGGTCGTTGGGCGTCAATCGCTGGCGCGCCGGCGCCGGCAAATCGGGTGGCGGCGCAGGGCCGCGCTCGCCGCGAAAGAGCGAATCGATCAGGCGATTGAAATCGAACCCGCCCGCCGCGACGGGAGTCGCGGCGAAGTCGCGCGCCGGCAGACCCTTGTGCGCCTCGCTCATGAAGGCGCGCCATGTTCGCGCCGGCAGGCTGCCGCCCGTGACGCGCTCCATCGGCGCGCCGTCGTCATTGCCCATCCATACGCCGGCGACGTAGTCGGCGGTGAAGCCGACGAACCAAGCGTCGCGAAACTCCTGGCTGGTTCCCGTCTTGCCGCCGACCGGGCGGTCGAGCTGGGCGGCGCGGCCGGTGCCGCGCTGGACGACGGAGGTCAGCATGTCGGTCATCGCCGCCAGCGGGCCCGGCTGAACGACCTGGCCAGGCCCCGACCCGGTGCGGCGATAAAGCACGCGGCCGTTGCTGTCCTTGATCTCGGCGATGGCGTAGGGCAGCACGCCGTTGCCGCCATTGGCGAACGGCGCGAACGCCGCGGTGAGTTCGATGAGCGATGTTTCGCTGGCGCCCAACGCGGTCGAGAAGTCGCGGCGCAGCTCGCCGTTGAGACCGAGACGCCGCGCGGTGGCAATCAGGCGATCGATGCCCGCCTGCTGCGCCACGCGGACCGTCGCCGTGTTGACCGAGCGCGCCATGGCGTCGCGCAGCGTGATCTCGCCGCGTTGCGTGTCGTCGAAGTTGCGCGGACTCCATCGACCGATGGTGATCGGCGCGTCGGACACGCGATCGTCGGGCGACAGGCCGGCCTCGACGCCGGCCAGGAAGACGAACGGTTTGAACGTCGAGCCGGGCTGACGGCGAGCGACCGCGGCGCGATTGTATTGGCTTTCGCTGTAATCGCGCCCGCCCACCATCGCCTTGACGGCGCCACTGGGCGTCATGGCGATCAACGCCGCCTGGCTGATGTCGCCCTTGGCGCCATCCTTGGCCAGCGCTTGCTCGATGATCTTCTCGGCGAGGTGCTGGAGGTGCGAATCAAGCGTCGTGACGATGATCAGGTCGCGCTGCACGAAACCGACGAAGCTCGGTACCTGGTCGACGAGCCAGTCGGTGAAGTATCGGGCGCTCTGTGCCGTGGCGGCGCCGGCGAGGCGGATCGGTTCGCGCGCCGCAGCGGCGGCATCCTGTTGGCTCATGTACCCGGCGTCGACCATGCGGTCGAGCACCTCGAGTCCGCGCGCGCGGGCCCGCCCGAGATCGGCGGTCGGCGCGAACCGCGACGGCGCCTTGAGCAGTCCTGCGATGACCGCCGCCTCGTATCGGCCGATATGGCGCGCCGACTTGCCGAAATAGCGACGCGCCGCCGCCTCGACGCCATACGTTCCCGCGCCGAGATAGACGCGATTGAGGTAGATCGTGAGAATCTGGTCCTTGGTGAAATTGTGCTCGAGCCATAGGGCGAGAATGGTCTCCTGAATCTTCCGCCCCAGCGTCCGTTCATGGGTGAGGAATACGTTCTTGGCGAGTTGCTGCGTGATCGTGCTGCCGCCCTGAACGATTCGTCCCGTGCGCAGGTTGACGTAGGCGGCACGCAACAGCCCAACGGGGTCGAGACCGAAATGGCTGTAGAAGCGGCGATCCTCGGTGGCGAGCACCGCTTGCGGCAGCCATCGCGGCATCTCGTCCAGCTCGACGAGCCCGCCGTAAATGTCGCCGTAGGCCCCGATGGTCTGGCCGTCGGCGGCCAGGAATGTGAGGCCGGGCCGGCGGTTGAACTCGGCGATACCGCGCGTATCGGGAAGATCCCAGGCATGCCAGGCAATCACCCCGGCGGCCGCAACCAACGCCCACAAGCCGACAACGAGGCACCATTTGGCGACGAACGCGAGGGCTCGACGGCGCCACGGACCCTTGCTCCGCCGCGGCGGTGGCGCGGGGGGCACAAGGCGATGGGCGTACAGCCCCCCGCGCCCGAAGCGCGGCTCGCTCCGGCGGTCGCGCGACTCGGCGGGGTTTCGTTTGGCCACGAAGGGCTGTTTACCAGCCGATTGTGGCGACGGCTAGACGGCCCGCTTGGGGCGCGGCGGCCGTCAGTCCGCCGCCCGAACGTCGGGCGCGGACGGCGCGGCGTGGCGACGCATCAGCTTGAGCATCGTGTCGAGGGTGATCGAGCTGAGCGTAGCGACCGTCGTCGCTT